>JAUYEK010000278.1 GCA_030691435.1 Sulfuricella sp.
GGATCACCGGCGCGGGTACGCCTGCCAGCGCCGCCACCTGCAGGCCGTAGCTCTGGCTTGCCGGGCCTTCCTGTACGCTGTGCAGGAACACGATGTGGTCGCGGTGTTCCAGCGCGTCGAGGTGGACGTTGGCGATCTGCCTGAATTCCTGCGTCAGCCGGGTCAGCTCGAAATAATGGGTGGCGAACAGGGTGTGGCAGCGCGTTTTCTCGATCAGATGGCGGGCGATCGCCCAAGCCAGGGCGAGACCATCGAAGGTGGAGGTGCCGCGTCCGATCTCGTCGAGCAGTACCAGGCTGTTTTCGGTGGCATTGTTCAGGATGTCGGCCGCTTCGGTCATCTCCACCATGAAGGTGGAGCGTCCGCCGGCCAAGTCGTCGGAGGCGCCGATGCGGGTGAATATCTGGTCAACAGGGCCGATTATTGCGCGGGTTACCGGTACGAAGCTGCCGCAGTGAGCGAGCAGAACGATCAGCGCGGTCTGGCGCATGTAGGTGGATTTTCCGCCCATGTTCGGGCCGGTAATCAGTAGCATCTGGCGGGCGCGGGAAAGCAAAGAATCGTTGGCGATGAAGTTGGCGGTTTGGGCTTCCACCACCGGATGGCGGCCGCCCGTGATTTCGATCACCGCGTCGTCGGTGAATTCAGGCGCGATCCAGCCCAGGGTTTCGGCCCGCTCGGCGAGCGCAGCCAGCACGTCAAGCTCGGCCACCGCAGCGGCGATCTCCTGTAGCGCCGGAATGTGCGGCGCCAGATTGTCCAGTAGCGATTCGTACAGCATTTTCTCGCGCGCCAGCGCCCGTTCCGAGGCCGACAGGGCCTTGTCCTCGAAAGCCTTCAGTTCCGGCGTGATAAAGCGTTCCGCGTTCTTCAGCGTCTGGCGCCGACGGTAGTCGTCCGGCACCGCATCGGCCTGGCTGCGCGTGACCTCGATGTAAAAGCCATGCACCCGGTTGTATTCGACTTTCAGATTGGCGATGCCGCTGCGTTCGCGCTCCCTGGCTTCGAGGGCCAGCAGGAACTCGCCGCAGTTGCTCTGGATCGCGCGCAGTTCGTCAAGTTCGGCATCGTAGCCGGTGGCGATAACGCCGCCTTCGCGCAACACCGCCGCTGGCTCGGGCTGGATCGCACGGGTTAGCTCGGTGACCAGCGTTTCCGGTGCATGCAGCTGATTTGCCAGCTGCGTCAGGCGCGGGCTGTCGAGCCGTGCCGTTTCCCCGGCGATTGGCGGCAAGGCCATCAGGCTGTTGCGCAGACCGGCAAGGTCTCTGGGTCGCGCGGACCTGAGTGCGATGCGCGCGGTGATGCGCTCGATGTCGGCGATCTGTTTCAGGCCCTGATGGGCATGCGTGTAGGCGGGTGCGCCGGATTCGCCGATCAGCCGGGTGACGGCGTCGAGCCGGGCGCGCAGCTCGGCACTATTATGTGGGGCGCGCAACGGATGGTGCAGCCAGTGACGTAGCAGGCGGCTGCCCATGCTGCCGGCGGTAGTGTCGAGCAGGGAATAGAGTGTCGGTGCAGGTTCGCCGCGCAGGGTTTCGGAAATTTCCAGATTGCGCCGGGCGGCGGCGTCGAGCAACACGTAGCCGCCCTCACGCTCGACCTGCAAGCCACGGATATGCGGCAGCGCGCCGCACTGCGTGCTTCTCGCATATTCCAGCAAGGCGCCCGCGGACTCGATGGCGCAGCGCAGATCATGGCAACCGAAGCCCTGCAAATCCAGGGTGGCGAATTGCCGGCATAGCCTTTGCAACGCCGAGTCGTAATCGAACTGCCACGGGGGCAGGGTTCTGCGCGTACATTTCAGGTTTTCCAGGGTGGCATGGGCGTAGCCTTCAGGGAGCAGGATTTCCGCCGGTTTGAGGCGCTCCAGCGTCGCGTCGAGGCGGTCGGGCCGGATTTCTGCGACGCTGAATCGGCCGCTGGCGAGATTGAGCCAGGCCAGTCCCAGAATGTTCTTCCCCGGAACCAGCGCGAGCAGCAGTTTGTCCTGTTTTTCGTCGAGCAGCGCCGCATCGGTCAATGTGCCGGGCGTGATGATGCGCATCACCTTGCGCTCGACTGGGCCTTTGGAAGTGGCCGGGTCGCCGATCTGTTCGCAGATCGCTACCGTCATGCCGAGCTTGACCAGCTTGGCTAGATACTGCTCGGCGGCATGGTAGGGCACGCCCGCCATCTTGATCGGCTGTCCTGCTGTTGCGCCGCGGGTGGTGAGGGTGATGTCCAGCAGCTGCGACGCCTTCTCCGCATCCTCGAAGAACAGCTCGTAGAAGTCCCCCATGCGGTAAAACAGCAGCATGTCGGGGTGCTCCGCCTTGATGCGCAGATACTGCTGCATCATCGGGGTGTGTTTCGAGAGGTCTTCGTGTTTTGTAAGCATTGGATTTTTATTGGTTATTTCTATTGAGGTACGCAAAACTCGTCATTCCCTGGCTCCCTCGCGAAAGCGGGAATCCAGTTTACCCTCGTGGAACGCCTTTCGTAGCAGCTTTGTGTTTAGCTGTCGGCAGCGCTACGTCGGCATCTTCCAGCGCCGCCGCGACGGGCGGTGCCAGATAGTTCTCTTTGCTCACCACCGGCTTGCCGCTCTTGGCTTCCAGCGCTTTGCGCGCATCGCCTGCAATGGCGCCGCCTTCCTTCGCAGCCTTGCGATTGTCGGCAAAACCTTGGACATCCTTGCGCCGGGCGATTTCCATAGTGCCAGCCTCGCCCAGCATGGTGAAGATCAGCTCCAGATCGGTCATATGGTCTCGCAGGTTGTTACCGGTCTTGACCTTATCCAGACCCTTGAGTCGGCTATGCGCGCCGGGCGTTATTCCGAAGGTGGCGCGGGCGATTTCGGCGGTGAGAATGGAATATTCCTTGCCTTCCTGAACGCCACGCGTTTTCCATTCGTCAGTCAGCTCGCCACGCACGGCAATCGAGCGTAGCCGTTTCTCGATCCATGCCTGCGGGTAACCCTTGGCCTGATATAGCTCGCGGGCACGAGCACTGGCCAGTTCCGGGTTTTCGATTTCCTTCACCCGCTCGTAGCCCACCTGTGCCAGCCAGCGCTTGAAAGGTTCCGCTTTGGGTGAGGGGATGGACTGGATGATGCGGAACAGACCTTCAGTGTTAGCGCAATTGGTTGCGCGCACTTTTCCGTCTGGAGCCAATAACGGAAGTGGGGTACAAGTTGTACCCCAGTTGGCATCCAGCATCGGATCACGGCTCCGCATCTTCTTGATGTATTGTCGTACATCTGCCGAATCGACCAGTGTCTCAAGCACGTCAGCAACGGCGAACCACCATTCCTCGTTGTGCCAGGTTCGACGAATGGCTTTTTCTTGGAAGATGACGATGCGCGCCGACGGATCGTCCTGGTTTATGGTTTTATTGCTCATGCCTCCACCTTCCTTGCTTCGATCATTGTTCCTCCTCAATGCCAATGCTGTTTCACGGCGTGATAGCCCGGCCTTTCTGCACAAGCTACCGAGTTTCAATATGGATATTCTGCACGTTGTGCGGCCAGCCATGCTGGATGGTACGCTGCGCA
This sequence comes from Sulfuricella sp., assembly GCA_030691435.1. Lineage (GTDB taxonomy): Bacteria > Pseudomonadota > Gammaproteobacteria > Burkholderiales > Sulfuricellaceae > Sulfuricella. The sequence goes on from JAUYEK010000278.1 coordinate 3,536, forward strand.
TAGGTCAGGCGCATTGCGGTTCTTTCAGCTTGGTGAGCGCCACCAGGTTATGGTACCAAGGAGATTGTCCAACAGCCTGTTGGACAATTTCAGCATCCGGCCAGGCCGCAGCAAAGGCGCGCACTCACTCAATCACATTCTCATACATGATGCGGCTCAACTCATCAATTCTCTCCTGGAGGATATTTCGAAGGGGTTCATCCCTCGCTCCCTTAGCAAATGTCACTGCCTCATGGTGGAAGGCGTTGTGCACAGACTTTGCGGCAATTGTTCGGATGCGTTTGTTGAAGTTGATAGGGGTAACGCGAAGTGTATTCAATTCGCTCACACGCTTCAATTTGTCAGCGCTGGCCTGCAACAAGAACAATGGAGCGGTTAATCGCACCAGTATTTTTTCATAAAGGCGGCGAGGTAGTGAGTCCAGTTTAGCCCAGAGCAGACGATTGAGTAACGGCATTCCACCATTCCATGTGTTAACCAATTCAGCAGGTTTTAGCGCTAAGTAGGATTCAACGAATTTTCGGATCAGCACAGGGTTTTGGTTGTCGCCTTTATGGGCGAAATTCGCTTGAATGCTGCGGCAGCGATGTTGGATCAGTTTAGGCGTTTGCCACAGTATCACCTTCTTTTGATTCACCCGCAGACCATAGCGATCAAGGTTCCGGGTGAGCAGCAGCAGAAGGTTGTCGATCTTGCTTGGATTATTTAGGAGGATCATTTGGTCGTCCGCATAGCGAAAGTACGTTGCGTCTGCTTGGTTGCAAATACCGGCTGCGAAATGGTCGTACTGTTGTAGATAGAAGTTGGCAAGGATGCGCGAGCAGTCAGCCAATGCGTCTTGCGGCAAGCCGACCGCCTGCGGGTGCAGACCGGTATTACGACGATTCCAGTGGTTAAGCAGGTAGAACAACAACGCGATTACCCAGCCCTTGTCGACCGTTGAGTGTTCTCGTATCCAGCGCTCCAGAATATCGAGGCGCACGCAGTCGTAGAAATTCGACAGGTCGAGTTGCAACACATAAGTGTAATGACCTGGATCAAGCTGGGAAAACAGCAGCGCATTGAATTCGCCGAAGGCGTGTGTCCATGCCTGGGGATTGAACGAGTAGCGCCCGTAACCTGTTGCATCGCTCTCGACTTCATCGTTTTCGCGTATGCGCAACTGACCGCCAAGCGTCCAGCCGCCAAAAGTGTTCGGCGTGCGATTGCCGCACAACACATCTTCCAGTTCCTTGATGCAGAAGTAGTAGACGCAATAGTCCCGTATGCTGAATACGGGAATGGTACGGGCCACACCGTGGCCCTTGTTCATGACAAGTTCGACTTCCGGGATGCCGGGTGCGTAGCGTGCTGAGGCGATGTCGTTATAAACCGACTCTAGCAATGCGGCTTTCTCTGCCGGGGTTTTTGGGATTTCAATTGGGAAGGTGCTGCGGGTAAACGCCTTCCAGAAACCACGGTTGAACCAGCGCAGAAAATCGGATTTGTTCATTCCATCGCCACGGCACTGGAATCTAGTGCGTCACGCAACAAGGCTTCGAGCGGGGGGCGACTAATCATCACTTCAACCATGTTGGTGATGCTGTGGTACCCCTGTTCGGCGGCATCGCGGCTTTCGGTGACGAAGTAAATCTTGGTTGTGCAGGTCCATCCAAGCACCCCGAGACCTTATTTTGCCTTTGCCGCCAAATGGGGAGCGATGGTCTGGAGTAGTTGCACGAACACTTTAGGATTGCCGGCAACGATGTTGCCGCTTTGCAGGTAGCCCGCCTCGCCCTGGAAATCCCCCACCAGTCCGCCCGCTTCCTGCACCATCAGCGCACCGGCGGCGATATCCCACGCTTTCAGGTCGAATTCCCAGAAGCCGTCGAAGCGACCGGCGGCAGTGTAGGCCAGATCCAGAGCAGCCGAACCGGGTCGGCGCAGGCCTGCGGTTTTCTGCATCAGCTCGCGGAAAATGCCCAGATAGGCGTCGAGATGGGTGAAATCGCGGAACGGGAAACCGGTGCCGATCAGGGCATCCTTCAGGTATTCGCAGCGGCTGACGCGGAGGCGCCGGTCGTTGAGGAAGGCGCCGGCGCCGCGCGAGGCGGTGAACAGGTCGTTGCGGCTGGGATCGTAGATTACGGCGTGGGTCAGCACACCTTTGTGCTGCATGGCGATTGAAACGGCATACTGCGGGAAACCGTGGAGGAAGTTGGTGGTGCCGTCGAGAGGGTCGATGATCCACTGGAATTCCGAGTCGCCCTGTGCGCCGCTTTCTTCTGCTAAAATTGCATGCTTCGGGTAGGCATCCAGCAGGACTTCCTTGATGGCATCTTCCGCTTTTTGATCCACTTCGCTGACAAAATCATTAAAGCTCTTGTGTTTGATCGTGAGCGAATCCAGGTTTTGGGAGGCGCGGTTGATGATCTGACCGGCGCGGCGCGCGGCCTTGACCGCAGTGTTGAGCATGGGATGCATGGGTTATCCTGGGAAAGTTAAGGAACAAAACGCTGAGCGTATTGCCGCTATTTTAATGGGAAACCACGGATGAAGAAACCCAATGCACTGAATAACATTCGCATCGTGCTCAGTCACACCAGCCACCCCGGCAATATCGGCGCGGCTGCGCGGGCCATGAAGACGATGGGATTGGAGCGCCTTTATCTGGTCAACCCCAAGGCTTTTCCTGATCCGGTCGCGGATGCGCGCGCTGCCGGGGCGTCGGACGTGCTGGAAAATGCGCGGGTTTGCGCTACTTTGGACGAGGCGTTGGCCGGTACGGTGCTCGCCGTGGCGGTAACCGCCCGGCGGCGCGATCTCTCCCACGAAATGCTGTCCGCGCATCAAGCGGCGTCCCGCATGCTGGCGCTTGCTCCCCAGGGGGATGTGGCGCTGCTGTTCGGCACCGAGAAGTCGGGGCTGTCCAATGCCGAACTGGACAAGTGCCAGCTGCTCGCCACCATACCTGCCAATCCCGAGTTTACCTCGCTGAATTTGGCCTCTGCGGTGCAAATTCTGGCTTACGAGTTGCGCATGGCCTTGCTGAATTTGGCTGGTGCGACTGAAACGCCTGCGGCAAAGGCATTGGAGGCCGCCAGCTTCGAAGATGTGGAGCGGTTCTACCAACACCTGGAGCGGACCATGATCGACACCGGGTTTCTCGACCCGGCTAGCCCAGGGCGCTTGATGCAGAGGTTGAGAAGGTTGTTTGCGCGGGCGCACCCGGAGAAGGAAGAGGTCAGCATCCTGCGTGGAATTTTGACTTCGGTGGAAAAATTTACAAATAAATGAAAAAACCTATAGTTGACTAATGGAGTCTGGAATATAATATTTTCCTTATATTTCGGAATTGAGCGATGTTCGATCATTTGCGGGAAGACATATCGGTCGTGTTCGAGCGGGATCCGGCTGCTCGTTCCGCCTGGGAGGTGCTGACCACCTATCCGGGCCTGCATGCGTTGCTTGTGCATCGTTTGTCGCGGCGTCTGTGGCACTGGAACCTGAAGTGGCTGGCGCGCTTTGTCGCCCATCTGGGGCGCTGGTTGACCGGCATTGAGATTCATCCGGGCGCGCAAATCGGGCGGCGCGTCTTCATCGACCACGGCATGGGCGTGGTCATCGGTGAAACGGCCGAGATCGGCGACGATTCAACGCTTTACCACGGAGTCACGCTGGGCGGCACCTCATGGAACAAGGGCAAGCGCCACCCTACCCTGGGCAAGGGGGTAGTGGTCGGCGCCGGCGCCAAGATCCTTGGCCCGATTTTCATCGGCGACGGCGCCAGGGTGGGCTCCAATGCGGTGGTGGTGAAGGATGTTCCGGCAGGCGCTACGGCGGTCGGCATTCCGGCGCGGATTGTCGATCCGACCCAGGCGGACATGCGCGAAAGCAAGGCTCAGAAGATGGGGTTTTCCGCCTATGCCATTAGTGCCGACATGAACGATCCGGTCGTCAAGGCGATCCACGGTCTGCTTGACCACACCGTGGTGTTGGATCAGCGCATCGAGCTGATCCTGGCGCAGTTGAAGAAGATGGGGGTCGAGATGGAGCCGCTGGCATCGCCCCAGGATCAGTTCGACGCGAACTATTTGAATAAAATAGTTGACTAAAATAATAGGGTATTATAAAGTTGCAGCGTAACTTTTATGGGAAGGAACTAATATGCGACTGACAACCAAGGGACGTTTCGCGGTAACCGCAATGCTCGATCTGGCCTTGCGCCGGGGCGGCGGGCCGGTGACGCTGGCCGGGATCAGCGAGCGCCAGAAAATTTCCCTGTCTTACCTGGAGCAGCTGTTTGGCAAATTGCGTCGCCATGCGCTGGTGGAGAGCGTGCGCGGGCCGGGTGGCGGCTATTATCTGGCCAAGAGCCTGGATGATATTGCGGTCTCGGACATCATCAGGGCAGTGGATGAGCCGATTGACACCACCCAGTGTGGCGGGCTGGGCAACTGCCACGAAGAGCGCGAATGCATGACCCATGAGTTGTGGACCAGCCTGAGCGGAAAAATTTACGACTATCTGGCCTCGGTCACGTTGGCACATCTGGTGGCGCAACAACGCGGGGCCGGCGTGGCGGAGATCCAAGACAATCCCCAGGCGGTGACAAGACGCCGTTCCCTCTCCCCTGCCTTTCCCCCAGAGGGCAGCCCTCACCCCAACCCTCTCCCAGAGGGAGAGGGGGCAATGGTGAAGGGCACTTGTTTTGATCGCGTACTTTGACCACAACGCCACTACGTCGCTCGACGAGCGGGTGTTGCAGGCGATGCTGCCGTTTTTTCGGGAGCATTACGGTAATGCTTCCAGTCGTCACGAGTACGGGCGGGCCGCGCGCAAGGCGGTGGACGATGCTCGTGAGCAGGTGGCAGACATGGTCGGCGCGCACCCTTCGCAGGTGGTTTTCGTTAGCGGTGGCACCGAAGCTAACAACCTGCTGATTAAAGGCGCGGCGGCGCGGCGCCAGCCTTCACAGATCGCGGTGAGCGCGGTGGAGCACCCGAGCGTGACCCGACCGGCGCGGGAATTGCGCGAACAGGGCTGGAAGGTGAGGAGTTTGGCGGTGGACAGCGCTGGCCTGCTCGAAATGGATGATGTGGAAATCGCGCTGCGCGAGTCAGTCACCGGACTGGTGTCGGTGATGCTGGCCAACAACGAAACCGGCGTGGTGCAGGATGTGGCGAAAGTGGCGGAACTGGCGCGCGGCGTGGGCGCAATGGCGCATACCGATGCGGTGCAGGCGCTGGGCAAGATGCCGGTCAGTTTTGCTGCGTTGAACGTACATGCAATGACGATTTCCGCGCACAAGGTATACGGGCCGAAAGGTATCGGTGCGCTGGTTCTGGACAAGCGCTTCGATATCAAGCCGCAAATCACTGGCGGCGAGCATGAGAAAGGGCTGCGCGCGGGCACCGAGAACGTGCCGGCGATCGTCGGTTTCGGTGCGGCTTGCGCGCTGGCGACGAGCCGCCTGACCGAGCTTCCGCTTAAGCTCCGGCAAATGCGGGAGCGGATGGATCAGGGTTTGCGGACCATGGGTGCGGTGCTGTTCGGTGATGGCGCCGAGCGTTTGGCCAATACCAGCTATTTTGCCATTCCGGGCATCGACGGCGAAACGCTGGTGATGGCGCTGGATCGTGCCGGGTTTGCGGTGGCGAGCGGGTCAGCCTGCTCCAGCGGGGGCACTGACCCGAGCCCGGTATTGCTGGCCATGGGGGTCGAGCGCGAGTTGGCGCGGTGCGCAGTGCGCGTCAGCCTGGGCAAGGATAATGAAATGAGTCAGGTCGAGGGGTTTTTGCTGGCGCTACGGGGCGAAATTCTCGGGCTGAAAAGGCTGGTTGCGGTTTAAACCGGACGTGGCGAACAGAAAAACTTGGAAAGTGGAGAAGGTGGGAAATGATTAAGCAACCAATTTATCTGGATTATTCCGCAACTACACCGGTTGATCCGCGAGTGGCGGAACAAATGATTCCTTACCTGACCGAAAAATTCGGCAACCCGGCGAGCCGTTCCCATGAATTCGGCTGGGAAGCAGAACGGGCCGTCGAGGAGGCGCGCGAGCAGGTGGCCAGGTTGGTCAACGCCGATCCCAGGGAAATCATCTGGACCTCGGGCGCAACCGAATCGAACAACCTCGCCATCAAGGGCGCCGCGCACTTTTACAAGGGTAAGGGCAAGCATCTGGTCACAGTGATGACCGAGCACAAGGCGGTGATCGATACCATGCGCCACCTCGAGAGCGAGGGTTTCGAAGTCACTTACCTGATGCCGGAAACCAACGGCCTGGTGGATATGGAGAAATTCACGGCCGCCCTGCGCCCCGACACCATTCTTGCCTCCGTCATGCTGGTCAACAACGAGATCGGGGTGATTCAGGATATCGCCAGCTTAGGCGAGGTTTGCCGTGCCAAGGGCGTGCTATTCCACGTGGATGCCGCCCAGGCTACCGGCAAGGTGACGATTGATCTGGCCAAACTCAAAGTCGATCTGATGTCCTTCTCCGCCCACAAGACCTATGGCCCGAAGGGCATCGGCGCGCTGTACGTGCAGAGGAAGCCGCGCGTACGGCTGGAAGCACAAATGCACGGCGGAGGTCACGAACGCGGTTTGCGCTCCGGCACTTTGGCGACGCACCAGATCGTCGGCATGGGCGAGGCATTCCGCATCGCGCATGAGGAAATGGCCACCGAAAACGAGCGCATCCGCTACCTGCGCGACCGGCTTTACCAAGGACTGTCGCAAATCGAGGAAGCGCATGTCAATGGCGACATGGAACAACGGGTGCCGCACAACCTGAATATCAGTTTCAACTTTGTCGAGGGCGAATCGCTGATTATGGCGATCCGCGAACTCGCGGTTTCCAGCGGCTCCGCCTGCACTTCCGCGAGCCTGGAGCCTTCTTATGTGCTGCGCGCCCTGGGCCGCAGCGACGAACTGGCGCACAGCTCGATCCGCTTCACTATCGGCCGTTTTACCACCGAAGAAGAGATCGACTTTGCGATTGATCTGGTGAAGGCAAAGATCGGCCGCTTGCGCGAAATGTCTCCGCTGTGGGACATGTTCAAGGAAGGCGTCGATTTAAGCACCGTGCAGTGGGCGGCGCATTGATTTGGTAGGGTGGGCAACGCTTTTTTGCCCACGCGGAAATTTTCCAAGGAGAAACACATGTCTTACAGCACAAAAGTATTGGATCACTATGAAAACCCCCGTAATGTCGGAACCTTCGGCAAGGACGACGAAGGCGTTGCCACCGGCATGGTCGGGGCGCCCGCCTGCGGCGACGTGATGAAGCTGCAGATCAAGGTGAACAAGGACGGCGTGATCGAGGACGCGAAGTTCAAAACCTACGGCTGCGGCTCGGCGATCGCATCGAGCTCGCTGGTGACCGAGTGGGTCAAGGGCAAGACCCTGGACGAGGCGCTCACCATCAAAAACACCCAGATTGCGGAAGAGCTGGCGCTGCCGCCGGTGAAGATACACTGCTCGGTGCTGGCGGAAGACGCTATCAAGGCGGCCGTGGCCGATTACAAGGCCAAGCACGGCGCGATGGTGGAAACCGCAGCCTGCAAAGGCTCGGATTGTTCTAATTAAAAGGAGATAAAACATGGCAGTTACCCTGACCGAGAAGGCCGCCACCCACGTCAAGAATTTCATCGCCAAGCGCGGCAAGGGCGTGGGTTTGCGCTTGGGCGTGCGCACCAGCGGTTGTTCCGGCATGGCCTACACGCTGGAATTCGCCGATGAATTCAACGATTCCGACAGCCAGTTCGAAAGCTTTGGAGTGAAGGTTCTCGTTGACCCGAAGAGCCTGGTTTATCTTGAAGGCACCGAACTGGATTTCGTGCGCGAAGGACTGAACGAGGGTTTCAAGTTTAATAACCCCAACGTCAAGAACTCGTGCGGTTGCGGCGAGAGCGTCGCCTTTTAACTTGAACGTCGCGCAGCGACACTTCGTCCCTCTCTCCCCTCGCGGGAGAGAGTTGGGAGAGAGGGGGCGCAATGAATTTTGATTTCAGCAAGAACCATTTCGAGCTGTTCGGTATTCCGCCGCTCTACCAGATCGACCCTATCCAGCTGGAGCAGGCTTATCGCGACATTCAGAGCCAGATCCATCCGGACAAGTTCGCGCACCTTTCCGATGCGGAGCGCAGGCTGTCGATGCAATGGTCGACGCAGGCCAACGAGGCTTACCAGACTCTCAGGCAGCCTCTCGGCAGGGCGCGTTATTTGCTGCATTTGAATGGCGTCGATATACACGAGGAAACCAATACGGCGATGTCGCCAGCCTTCCTGATGCAGCAGATGGAGTGGCGCGAGGCGATCGGTGAAACCAGGGCGGCCAAGGATGTCCCCGAACTGGAGCATTTGAGCGGCCAGCTGCGCGCCGAGATTCAGGCGCAACAGCACCAGCTGGCGGATTTGCTGGATAAAGACAAGAATTATACTA
>JAUYEK010000283.1 GCA_030691435.1 Sulfuricella sp.
GTACTTCCACCCCGATCCAGCCGCGCACTACACCGCCGTGGTGGATGATCTGTTCCATCACTTGCTTGGCGAGGCTGATCGGGATGGCGAAGCCGATACCCAGCGAGCCGCCGCTACGGGAATAGATTGCGCTGTTGATGCCGATCAGGTTGCCGCTGGCGTCCACCAGTGCGCCGCCGGAATTTCCGGGGTTGATCGCGGCGTCGGTCTGGATGAAGTTTTCGAAGGTGTTGATGCCCAGGTGGCTGCGCCCCAAGGCGCTAACAATTCCCATCGTCACGGCCTGTCCGACGCCGAAGGGGTTGCCGATCGCCAGTGTCACGTCTCCGACCTGGAGCTGCTCGGCATGGCCCAGGGTGATGGCGGGCAGGTTTTTCAGTTCGATTTTCAGCACGGCGAGATCGGTATCGGGATCGGTGCCGACGATTTTTGCCGAACTTTTCCGACCGTCAGCGAGGGCGACTTCGATCTCGTCGGCGGCCTCGACGACATGGTGGTTGGTCAGGATGTAGCCCTCCGCGCTGACGATCACGCCGGAGCCCAAACTGGACGCGCGCTGTGGTTCGCCATCGAAACGGTCGCCGAAAAAACGGCGGAACAGGGGGTCGTCCATGAAAGGGCTGTGAGGTGCGGGGATTTCCTTGCTGGTAAAGATATTGACCACCGAAGGCATGGCTTTTTTAGCGGCCGCACTGAATGAGCCGGCCTTTTGCGCGGCACCGCCCGCTGGAGCTTCTCGTAGCGTAACCACGGAGCTGCCGCGCCATGGCAGAAGATCAGGCTGCAACGTGGCGATAACGAATAGCGCCGCAAGACTGATGGTGGCGGTTTGTGCAAAAATGAGCCAGAGTCTGCGCATAATTTTCTCTCGATATCGGTAAAATTGCGTTTTATCATGGGCGGCAAGTAGCGTGCCGTCAAAAATTCAACTTGGGGCGCTTATGGAACTTTACAAGCTGGAAGATTACACCGGTCAGCTCATGGATGCGGCCCGATTTCGTGATTATTGCCCAAACGGGGTGCAGGTAGAGGGTCGGCCCGAGGTTTTTCGCCTGGTGAGCGGGGTGACGGCTAGTCTGGATTTGCTCAAGGCGGCGATCGGTGCGGGGGCGGACGCGATCATGGTGCATCACGGCTATTTCTGGAAAAACGAGGATGCCCGTATTACAGGGGTGAAACGCGTCCGGATCGAGTTGCTGTTGCGCCACAATGTCAGCCTGCTGGCTTACCATCTTCCGCTCGATGCACATCCAGTGCTGGGCAATAATGCGCAGTTGGCGCAAAAGCTGGGATTCGTGGTGGAAGGCGGGTTCGGTGAGCAGAACATCGCTTGTCATGGTGTGCTCGCCGATGCGTTGCCGCTTTGCGAGCTGGGCGAAAGGATAACGCGAGTCCTGGGCCGTGCGCCGCTGATTATCGGCGATGGGGACAGGGTGATGCGGCGCATCGCCTGGTGCAGCGGTGCAGCCCAAGGCTACTTCGAGGAGGCGATCCGGCTTGGCGTGGACGCTTTTCTCACCGGCGAGATTTCGGAGCAGTGCGTCCATCTCGCGCGCGAAACGGGAGTTGCGTTCGTCGCGGCAGGCCATCACGCTACCGAGCGCTACGGGGTGCAGGCACTGGGCGCGCATCTGGCCCAGCAATTTGGGATCAGCCATCAGTTCGTCGATATTGACAACCCGGTATAGCCTCAGTAGATGTCCACAGTTAATTCATTGTAAGCAATGTGTTGCAATTTATTTTCCGGGAAGGTCGAATAAATGAATTAAGTTTTCCAGAAAAAATGGTTATAATTCGCGGTTTTTATGTCCCAAGAAAGTTTTTCGGATAAGAGCATCCGGAATATTTCGCGGCAGATTATTTTATCTGGCGCCGCCGGTATTGAGGCTGGATTGCTTAAGTCAATATCGGGCGTGTCGTTGAGGTTTCCAAGAAAATGGGGATTCAGTGTATGAGCCAAAATGAAGTGGACCGCAGCAAACGGAGGTTTCTGATTGCCGCTACGACTGCGGTCGGTGGAATTGCGACGATCGGGGTTGCTGTTCCGTTTCTCGCGAGTTGGATGCCAAGCCAGCGAGCCAAGGCAGCCGGTGCGCCGGTGGAAGTGGATATCAGCAAGGTCGAGCCGGGCATGATCCTGAATGTCGAATGGCAAGGCAAGCCGGTATGGATCGTGAACCGCACCAAGGAAATGATGGATTTGCTGGGGAAGCATGACGACCAGCTGGTTGATCCCAAATCGGAAGCGAAACAGCAACCGGAGTACTGCCAGAATGCGATGCGTTCTCGCGCGGAGCACGCGAACATCCTGGTGGCGGTGGGTATCTGTACCCACCTTGGCTGCTCCCCTTCCGAGAAAATGAAGGCCGGCCCCGTGAGTGGCCTGGGCGACGACTGGCCGGGCGGCTTTTTTTGCCCCTGCCACGGTTCCAAGTTCGATCTGGCGGCGCGCGTGTACAAGGGTGTCCCCGCGCCGACCAACCTGGTGATTCCGCCCTACAAGTATTTGAGCGACAACCGCATTCTGGTTGGCGACGACAGCAAGGGAGCCTGAATAGATGAATAGCCTGACACGTTTGCTGGGGTGGGTGGACGACCGCTTCCCCCTTACCAAGCTTTGGAAAGAACACCTTTCCGAGTATTACGCGCCGAAGAACTTTAACTTCTGGTATTTCTTCGGCTCGCTGGCGTTGCTGGTGCTGGTCATTCAGATCGTCTCCGGCATTTTCCTTACCATGCACTACAAGCCGGATGCGGGCCTTGCCTTCTATTCTGTCGAGTACATCATGCGCGACGTGGACTGGGGCTGGCTGATCCGCTATGTCCATTCCACCGGCGCCTCGATGTTCTTCGTGGTGGTGTACCTGCATATGTTCCGCGGCCTGATCTACGGCTCCTATCGCAAGCCGCGCGAGCTGATCTGGATTTTCGGCATGCTCATCTACCTGGCCCTGATGGCGGAAGCCTTCATGGGCTACCTGCTGCCGTGGGGCCAGATGTCCTACTGGGGGGCGCAGGTAATCGTCAATCTGTTCGCTGCCGTGCCGTTCATCGGTCCGGATCTGTCGATCTGGATTCGCGGCGACTACGTGATCTCCGACGCCACGCTGAACCGCTTTTTTGCCTTCCACGTGGCCGCCTTGCCGCTGGTGCTGATCGGCTTGGTGGTGGCGCACATCATCGCGCTGCACGAAGTGGGTTCGAACAATCCGGATGGTGTCGAGATCAAGAAGCACAAGGATCCGGTGACCCATATTCCGCTCGACGGCATTCCCTTTCACCCCTACTACACGGTGAAGGATATCGTCGGGGTGGTGGTATTCCTGATGGTGTTCTCGGCGATCGTGTTCTTTGCGCCCGACCTGGGCGGCTATTTCATCGAATACAATAACTTTGTCCCGGCTGATCCGCTGAATACGCCGACGCACATTGCGCCGGTATGGTACTTCACGCCGTTCTATGCGGTCCTGCGCGCTGTGCCGCCGATGTTCGGCTCGCAGTTCCCGGGCGTGATCGCAATGGGCGTGGCGGTCGTGATCATCTTCTTCCTGCCCTGGCTTGACCGTGCGCCAGCCAAGTCGATTCGTTATCGCGGCCCGATTTACAAGACTGCGCTGACGCTGTTCGTGATCAGCTTCGTCGGTCTGGGCTGGCTGGGCATGCTGCCGGTCACGCCGCTGTACACCCTGCTTTCGCAGATACTGACAACGGTTTACCTCGGCTTCTTCCTGCTGATGCCGTGGTACTCCAAAATCGACAAATGCAAACCCGTACCGGAAAGGGTGACAGGATAATGAAAAAGAGTCTGTTTCTCGTAAGCCTGCTGGCTTCGACGATGGCGTTCGCCTCTGGCGACATCCATCTGGACAAGGCGCCTACCAACCTGAGCGACCAGCAGTCGTTGCAGCGCGGCGCGAAGACTTTCGTCAACTACTGCTTGTCTTGCCACAGCGCTCAGGCGATGCGCTACAACCGCTTGCAGGACATTGGCCTCACCGAGCAACAGATCAAGGATAACTTGATCTTCACCGGTGCCAAGGTGGGCGATACCATGACCAACAGCATGAACAAGAAGGATGCCAAGGCATGGTTCGGTGCGACGCCGCCGGATCTTTCCGTGATCTCCCGTTCGCGCGGGGCGGATTGGCTCTACACGTATCTGCGCGGCTTCTACCGCGACGAAACCAGAGCAACCGGCTGGAATAATGTGGCATTCGATAAGGTGGGTATGCCGCACGTGCTGTACGAGCTTCAGGGCGAGCAGGTACTGCACGTGGAGAAGCACGGCGAGCACGAAACCCAGAAGCTGGTGCTGGACAAGCCGGGCAAATTGACGCCGGCGGAGTATGATGGCATGGTGGCGGATTTGGTGAATTACCTGGAGTTCATGGGTGAGCCGATAAAGGCGACACGCATGAAACTGGGTGTCTTTGTTCTGCTCTTCCTGGGCATCTTCTTCGTGGTGGCTTATTACCTGAAAAAGGAGTTCTGGAAGGATATCCATTGAGCTGATGCGATCAGGCAAAACATAGCCTGAATCAGCGGAAACGGGCCATAGTGGCCCGTTTCCGCGTTAGGCTCTAGTAAATCGTCTCGATAAAATGTTAGTATGAGCCGATTGGCCGGAGCGCACAGGGGATGTTCCCCTCGGCAAGCCGTTCATTCCGATAGCCGGATTCCGGTCTCGGACACGCGGATTCGCCAATATATACATGTCTACCACTATTAGCAGCAAAAAACCTATGATGACCCTTTATTCCGGCACTACGTGCCCATTTAGTCAGCGTTGCCGCATCGTACTGTATGAAAAAGGCATGGATTTCCAGATCATCGATGTGGATATCCACAACAAGCCTGAAGATCTTGCGGTGATGAACCCGTACAACCAGGTGCCCGTGCTGGTGGAGCGCGATTTGATTCTGCACGAGGCGAACATTATCAACGAATATATCGATGAGCGATTCCCCCACCCGCAGCTGATGCCGGCTGACCCGGTGATGCGCGGTCGGGCGCGCCTATTCCTGCATCGCTTCGAACAGGAACTGTTCAGCCATGTCGCTGCTATCGAGCATGGCAGCCAGAAGGCGGCGGACAAGGCGCGCGCTGCGGTGCGCGACAGCCTCGCACAGCTTGCTCCGCTGTTCGTCAAGCAGAAGTTCATGCTGGGCGAAGAATTCTCCATGCTCGACGTGGCGATTGCGCCCATGCTGTGGCGGCTGGATTATTACGGTATCTCCATGCCGAAGCAGGCCGCGCCCCTGCTGAAATACGGCGAGCGGCTGTTCAGTCGGCCGGCATTCATCGAGGCGCTGACTCCGTCCGAAAAAGCCATGCGCAAGTGAGCGAGCTGTCCACCAAACCCTACCTCATTCGCGCCA
>JAUYEK010000303.1 GCA_030691435.1 Sulfuricella sp.
CAAAACCCTAATAATGAGGCGGCATCTCATCCGGGTGTTATCAACTTAGCTCAGTGCAGCGTTCTTTCCTTGCCGCAGCACTGCTTGAATTTCTGGCCGCTCCCGCACGGGCAAAGCTCGTTGCGCCCGACTTTGGGTGATTCCCGCCTGGTTGGCACAGGCTTCATCCTGGAATGCCAATAGTGGTATATACCCGCAACCGCCTTGGGAAGCGTGTCAGCACATTCTTGCTGCAATTTCGCATATTCATCATCAGGCAGGTATTTCTTCCCTCTCCTTTCGGCTTCTTCTTTAAAAGCACCGGACAAAAGCAAAATCGGGAAAGTCAGCTTCTTCAGAGGCTCGTTTCCCGGACTCAACCATTCCTCCGAGGAAAGCCCCCACCCCAGAATGTAGCCCTCGCACCATGTTTGGTAATCAGGGCGCTGGTCAGTGGCCGAGCAGGGTTTCAGGATAAATTTAATTGGCTGATTTTCGGCGAGTTCTGAGGCCACGCCATTATAGAAACGCATCATCAGCGTCATGAACTCCTGAGCCCGCTCCATCGATTCGTGTTCCGGCTCGCTCTTGAATACTTCCGGCATCCATAGGCTCGGCGGGATGGTGTCCGGCGCGCTGACAACGGCGCAAAGAAATCCCTGTAATTTATCCAGGCCCATGGCCTTGCCATTGAAAATGGGCGAGGCCAGCCATTCCTCCAGCCTCGAGAGTTCCTGCTTCGATAGCGCATTTGTTAGCATGAATGACCTTTATGTTCTGTTGGGTAAGCTTTGTGCGGTGCCATGTTATACCGAAAAACCCTCTCCTATCAGGCAAAATCCACTACATTGGGAATGCGCCCATGGATTTGAGGCAATGGGCCTCGCCTCGGCCACGAGATCATCGCCGTTGCAACTTGCGGGCTTCCACCAGATTCAGTCATCTCAAATTTACTCATTTCAGGGTAAAATGCTCGTTTTTTCTCAAGTGCGGGTGCACGTACAAGGTGAAGCGCATTATGGACCTGAATCAATTTCTGGGGCTGGACGACGGTTCTGAAGACCCACAAGAAACCCGCAAACGCCTCCAGCTATATATCAACCTGAAATTGTCCTCGTCGGGGCAGCCTCCCTGCCTGGACGGCGGAAGTGGCGATTTCCTGGCCGTTGCGCACGATCTTCTGAAAAGCTATCGGGAAAAATCCCGCTTGTTGAGCGGCTATCTCTGCCCGCCAGATCAGCGTATCCAGACTTTCCTTGACGATTATCTTGCCGATGCCGCAGATGGCGCCGTGCCCCGGTTGCCGGAAAACACGCTGGTGCTCGACCGCCATGGCGTAGCCAGGGAGCTGTCCCTGCCGGTGAGCAAGAATGAGTTCAAGGGCGATTATGTCAGCAGTTATCGCATCCGCAACGGAGTGCTGCACAACCCGGTGAGCGACCGTCGCACGACCAAGGGCTTGTTCCACATCGCCGAGGGCGGCCTGCCGATCCCCGGCGACAAGAAGGCGGTTCCCAAGGCCGTTTTTGCACGTCTGCTGCGCGAGGCGCTCAGCCCCCCGGAACATCTGCTGCACTTGCCGTTCACCGCTGGGCAGCATCAGGAAGCGGCGATGTTCGTTTCGCTGCTGCTGCGCCCGGTAATCTGCCCCGAAATTCCGGGCCGCGAACCGGAAAAGATCATGGAGATTCGCTTCTTCGCGCCAGGCAGTCTGGTAAGTAATCTGGATTTTGTGGAAAGCATCTTCGGCAATGGCGGCAACCCTGTCCTGCCATCGAACGATGTCGGGCTGGACGTGGATCACTGGTCCGGGCACACCGGCTGCGTGATTCTGGCGCCTCACCTGACCCGGTTCACCAAGAAAGTGCTGGGGCTACCCCACCGGGACGCGGCAACGCCTCGCCAACAGGCGGATGGCATGTGCTGGCTGGATGAAAACGAACTGTACAACGAGGGTTCCGCGTTCAAGATCACTGCGCGCGACGAGCGCGGCGTGATCGTCACCATTCTGGCCGACAATTACTTCGGATACTGCAAGAAAGAGGTCAAGACCCAGATCGGCTATGCCGCCAACCTTTTCGGGCTGGCTGAAGAGGAACATGCGGGCGGCGCCCTGGCGTTCCCACGGCACAACCACGGCGAAGAATTCGGCGTTGAC
>JAUYEK010000310.1 GCA_030691435.1 Sulfuricella sp.
AAAACATCACAACTTCTTTGATACATCTGCAAAGACAATCTGCCGTTCGCCACATAAAATTGAAACAGCAAATGGCAGGGGGGCAAGGCCATTTTATCAAGTTCGCCGACATTCCAAGCGCTTACAATCATTCTTCTGTCATTCGGAGTATTTTTTATTTGATTGATTTTAAACAATAAAACAGAAGATTAAATTTTGACCTATGTGAAATTCCCTTTTCCCTTGGGCAGGTTAGGGTAAATGCGTACAACTTGCCCACAGTGTTATCCACAGTCTTTGTGGATAGCCGATAAAGGGTTTTTACGACAATAAGTTAATACTCTTTCTTGATGCTCTACTTAACGCACATAGCGCCCGCGCCACCCCATATCATGAATGTCGCCATGTGCGCCCCCTCTCTCCTAACTCTCTCCCACGAGGGGAGAGAGGGACGAAGTGTCGCTACGCGACGTTCACGCTAACCGGGCTTGCCGAAAACACTGTGGCAGGCTAAAGTTACGGGCGTTTAACGAGATGCCGGAATTATAAAGGAGAAGGGCGAGTGTTACCCATTATTCAAGCAGCGGGCTGGCCGATCTGGCCACTGATCATTGCATCGATTATTTCCTTGGCGATCATCGGCTGGCATTTGTGGACGTTCAATCTGATCGCCCCCGAGGATTTGCTCTCCCAGGTGCAACAATGGGTCAAGCAGGGCGCGATGACCCCGGAAAAAGTAGCGCAGCTGGAGAAGCACTCCTACCTCGGGCAGATTTTTGCGGCCGGGTTGAGGAATACCAAGAGCTCGCGTGAAGTGATGCAGGAAGAGATCGAGGAAACCGGTCGGCGCATCGCCCACGAAATCGAACAGCCCCGCCTGAAATATGGTTTGTCTTTCCTGGTTTCACTCAATACGCTCGGCACCATCGCCTCGGTGAGCCCGCTGCTCGGGCTGTTCGGTACGGTAATCGGGATGGTGGAGATTTTCGGCGCGCTCAGGCCGAGCGGCGGTAGCCCCGCCGAGCTGGCGCACGGCATTTCGGTGGCGCTGTACAACACCGCCATGGGCCTGATCGTGGCGATTCCCAGCATGATTTTTTACCGCTATTTCCGCGCCCGAGCCGAAGCGCTGGTGCTGGAAATGGAACAGCAGGCGATCAAGCTGGTGCAGATCGTCCATGGCGAGCGGAAGTGAACTTTTGACTATGGATTTTCAGCGCGGCAGAGCCAAGGAAGACCCCGAGATCAATCTGATTCCGATGATCGACGTGCTGCTGGTGATCCTGATCTTCCTGATGGTCACCACCACTTTTTCCCAGATTGCCGAATTACAGATCAACCTGCCCACCGCCGAGGCGGAAAAACCGGCTGACAAGCCCGCTGCCATCAACGTGGCGGTGGACGCCAGCGGGCGTTACCTGGTCAACGGTTCGTCCGTGGCTGATTCCGATACTGCCGCGCTCAGCCTGGCGCTGCGCCGTGCAGCGGGGGACAGGCCGGACCCGGTGATTATCATCAATGCTGACGCCAAGGCGACCCACCAGGCGGTGGTGAGCGTCATGGAGGCCGCGCGCCAGTCGGGTTACAGCCACATCACTTTTGCCACTCAGGCGAAGCCGGAAAAGTAGGCGATGGGGTTGGGGCAGGCAATAAACCTAAAAACCGCTTTTATCCACAGATGAACACGGATTAACACAGATACCAAAAGTAGGCGCCTCTAGGCGAAACAATATGTTGTTGAAGATTTGCGACTCAACCCCAAAGGTGGCTAAGATGGGAATTGCAACTCATTGATAATCTGTGTATATCTGTGGTAATCCGTGGCTGAACTGCTTTTATAGGATTAATCCCGAATAGTATGCTCTGGCTCCAACGACAATGGCTCAGTCTAACGCCGTGGCATGTTGTGTTGCTTCCCCTGAGTATCCTGTTCGGGCTGGTTGCAGCGTTGCGTCGAGTGCTTTACCGCGCCGGACTGCTGCGCGCTATCCGATTGCCGGTGCCGGTGATCGTGGTCGGCAACATCAGCGTCGGCGGTACCGGAAAAACACCGCTGGTGCTCTGGCTGGCTGATTTTCTGCGGCAACAGGGCTACCATCCCGGAATTGTCAGTCGCGGCTACGGTGGCGGCACACAGGGCGCGGCGGCGGTTGATATCCGCAGTGACCCGGCGGTAGTGGGCGATGAACCGCTGCTGCTGGCAAGAAAAAGCGCTTGCCCGGTGTGGGTTGGCCGCGACCGGGTGGCGGCAGGAAAGGCTTTGCTGCGAGCGCATACTGAGTGCGATGTGCTGCTGAGCGACGATGGTCTGCAGCATTACCGCCTCGACCGCGATATGGAAATCGTGGTGGTGGACGGAGATCTCAAATTCGGAAATGGCTTGCTGTTGCCTGCGGGTCCATTGCGTGAAGGTGTTTCTCGCCTCGGGTCGGTGGATGCGGTGGTGGTGAACGGCGGCAGCCTGAATGCGGCCATGCTCCCTCTCTCCTACCTCTCCCCCAAAAGGGGGAGAGTGATGAGGTCTCGCTTCGCGATGTTCGCGTTAAGCAACGAGTTCGAAATGAGCCTGGAAGGCGAGGTGTTTTACAATTTGCGTCAGCCGGAATTGCGTGCCAGAGCAGCAGATTTTGGCGGCAAGAAACTTCATGCCGTAGCCGGCATCGGCAACCCGCAACGGTTTTTCGCTCATTTGTGCAGGCTTGGTCTGGCGTTCGAGGAACATGCTTTCCCTGATCATTGCGCCTACCGGCCGCAGGATCTGGATTACGATAATGCCGATGCGTTGCTGATGACCGAGAAGGATGCAGTCAAATGCGCCGGTTTCGCCGACGGACGCTATTGGGCGCTGGCGGTGGAAGCGATTCTGCCACCGGCTTTCGGACAAACAATGCTACAAAAATTGAGGGATATTGATGGACGCCAAGCTGCTTGAAATTCTGGTATGCCCGTTGTGCAAGGGGCCGTTGGTCTACAAAAAAGCCGAGCAGGAACTGGTTTGCAAGCCCTGCCGCCTGGCCTACCCGGTTCGTGACGGCATTCCGGTGATGCTGGAGGATGAGGCGCGCAAGCTGCCGCCGGAGGAAGAGGTTTGATCGTGAGGGGTGAGGCGTGAGGCGTGAGGAGAAAGGGGATGCTGGGCGTGAGGAATCCCCACACCCCACACCCCTCACCCCTCACGTCAATGTCGGTATCCCCCCCCGCGTGGCCGCTACCCGCCTGCCCGGCAAGCCGCTGCTCGACATCGGCGGTCGACCGATGGTGTTGCATGTGGTCGAACGTGCTCTGGAGAGCGGTGCTGATGAGGTCTGGGTGGCGACTGACCACCACGGCATCGCCGATGCCGTGCGCGCCAGCGGTCACCAGGTCTGCATGACTTCACCCGATCACCCCTCCGGCACCGATCGCATTGCCGAGGTGGCAAGTCAACGCGGTTGGGGTGACGACGAGATCGTGGTCAACGTGCAGGGCGACGAACCGTTGATCGAACCCTCGCTGATCCGCGAGGTGGCGCAACATCTTCACGACCATCCCGGGGCGGCGATTTCCACCGCCTGCCACGCCATCCATGATTGCGCCGACCTGCTCAATCCGAATATCGTCAAGGTGGTGACCGACCGCGAAGGCCATGCGCTGTATTTTAGCCGCGCCCCGATTCCCTGGGCGCGCGATGCGTTCGCCGCTGCGCCGGAAAATTTCCCGGCGGGGTTGCCGGCCTATCGCCATATCGGTATCTATGCCTATCGCACCTCGTTCCTGAAAATCTACAAACAGCTGCAGCCTGCCGCCATCGAGCAGTTCGAGGCGCTGGAGCAGCTGCGCGCGCTGTGGCACGGCTACCGCATTGGCGTTGCAGTGGTTGAGCAGGCGCCTGTTGCAGGCGTGGATACCGAGGAGGATCTGCAAAGAGTACGGCGCCTCCTTAACTAGTTTTATGGGCGGATACAAAATTTGAATGTGCATCTGTAAGGGTTTTTGAATATCCTTGACGACGGTCTGGGTAAAAGGTTTTTTGGCCGGGCATGCGCCCGGGCAACCACAAACATACAATAACGGGAGGTTTTATGCGTTTGATTCTATTGGGCGGCCCTGGCGCCG
>JAUYEK010000285.1 GCA_030691435.1 Sulfuricella sp.
TTTTTCGTTAAAGAAATGATTTTGTAGGAGCGGCCATTGCCGCGATACGGTTTTTATCGCGGCCCAGGCCGCTCCAACGTGATGCGAATGATTAGTCGCTTTTTTATCGAGAATTGGAATTAAGACTAGGAATTATGCGCCTGCCAGAGCCTTTTGTACCGACTCAAGCAAGTCTGCGGGCCAGAGCGGGGCGAGCGTAAGCGCTGTCTCATGGCCGCGATCCGACATCTTCTTCCAGGTCTTCTGCACGATGCCGATCAGCTTCGGCTCGTTGTAATGCGGGGCGAAGGGGACGAAATAGAATTCCAGGAACACCAGGCAAATCACATCCTCCAGGGTCTGGCCATCGGGGTCGTCCAGCTTGATGCGATCCTTCAGCAGCAGCGCCTTGACCCGCTCGCACATCGTATCGTCGTAGCCTGCCTCTTTCATGATCGCAGCCGTGGTGTCGCCGTGGAATTTCGCCAGGGTGGTGCGCCAGTCGTTGTAACCCTTGCGGTTCATCGGGTAATCGCTGCGCGGAATCTTCCAGCGGCAAATGTGCTGGGCGCGCGCGGCCAGTTGCAGCGCCTCGGATGCGTCGGGTTCGAATTTGTGCAGCCAGGCGGTCATGCGCTCTGAATACAGCAGTTCCTTGGGGTATTCCTTGCCCTCGAACATTTCCTTGTTGGGGTCAGTCCCGTTGGCGGCGTCGATGTGGGCAATTGCGTCCTTGAAACGGTCGGGTACGGCGGTCATGGCGTCTCGCTAGAAAATGAATCAGGTCACTATGGTAAACAAGGCGCAGTGCTTTGTTAACAAGTAGTTTTTATACTGCAAATCAGTAGCTGGGTAGGGTGGGCACTGTTTTTGTGCCCACGCGTTCAGTGAGCGGTCAGGCGTTGTTTCCGCGTGGGCACAAAAACAGTGCCCACCCTACGTCTACTTTGCGCCGTATAATCAGCGTTTTCCAACGCGCTGCCGTGATGACGAAACCCGCCGCCGCATTCTTTAACTTGCTGCCAATCCAGATGGCTATCGCCCTGATGCTCGGAGCGATCACCGTTTCCGGTTTCGCGCCGGACTACCTGTTCTTCTTGCCGCTGCTCGCGCTGGCGGCGCTGTTCCTGCTCTGGTCGCGAGCCTCTTCGCGCAAGGCCGCAGCCTACACCGGTTTCGCTTTCGGGCTGGGTTTTTTCGGCGCCGGGGTGAGCTGGGTGTATGTCAGTATCCACGAATTCGGCGGCATGCCGACCTCCCTCGCGGTGGTCGCCACCTTTTTGTTCTGTTTGGTACTGTCCTGCTTTCCCGCTGTGGCGGGCTTGCTCCAGGCCGGACCCGGCGGCCTGACCCGGCGGCGTGCCCTGTTGCTGATTCCGGCGCTGTGGGTGTTGATGGAATGGGTGCGGGGCTGGATTTTCACCGGCTTTCCCTGGCTGGCGCTGGGTTATTCGCAGGCCGTGGCCAGCCCGTTGGCGGGCTTTGCGCCGCTATCCGGAGTGTACGGGGTGTCGCTGGCCTCCGCCTTGTGTGGCGGTGCGCTGGCGCTGGCGATAGATGCCCGATTGCACCGGCGCGACAAGGCGGGCATGGTTTTTCCGGCGGTGATCCTTGTGGTGCTGGTGCTGACGGGTTTTATTCTGAAGCAGGTCGAATGGGTCAAGCCGCTGGGCGCTCCGGTTACGGTCAGCCTGCTGCAGGGCAACATCCCGCAGGAGATGAAGTGGCGCGAGGACAAGGCCAAGACCACGCTCGACACCTACATGGCGATGACTCTGGCGAGCTCGGGGCGCCTGATCGTGCTGCCGGAAACGGCGCTGCCGATGTTGCTGCACAACCTGCCGCTGAGCTACCTGGAAATGTTGTCCGGACGTGCGCACGAGCTGGGTGGCGACGTGCTGGTGGGCGTGCCTGAGCACACCGAGAACGGGGAATATTTCAACAGCGTGTTGAGCCTCGGTAGCTCGCCGATGCAGGTTTACCGCAAAGTCCATCTGGTGCCGTTCGGCGAATTCATCCCGTTCAAGCCGCTGTTCGGCTGGATTATCCATGTACTTCACATCCCGCTGTCGGACTTTTCGCGCGGCGAGACCATCCAGCCGCCATTGCAGGTGGCTGGCCAGAAAGTGGCGATGGCGATTTGCTACGAGGATGTGTTCGGCGA
>JAUYEK010000314.1 GCA_030691435.1 Sulfuricella sp.
CAAGGCCACCGGGGTAGCGTTTGTAGACTTGGCTGAAGCTGATCATTTAATTCGTTTCATAGCGCTTTTGTAAATAGCATTGCGTTCGCGTTTGCCGACCGCCACGACCAACACCACGATTTCCTTATCCAGCACTTTATAGACGAGGTGATAGCCGCTGCTTTTGAGCTTGATCTTGTAGCAGTCGGCCATGCCGTTCAGGCGGGAGGACGGAATTATCGGCGATTCGAGCCGTTCCACCAGTTTTTTCTTGAACTGTTCGCGAACGGCGGAGTCGAGCTTTTCCCATTCCCTGAGTGCTGATTCGACGAACTCCAGCTTATAACTCATCGAGCGTAACTTTCACGCGCGGCTCATTTTCCCGTTCCTTGACCAGTTGCGCCAGTTCCGCATCCTCCAGTTTTTCCATCAGCGCTTCATACGCGGCCACAGGCACCAGATAGGCAGTCGGCTTGTTGTGGTTCAGGATCATGACCGGAAAGCCCTCGGACTGTTCCAGTACGGCAGTCGGGTTCTTTTTCAGTTCGGTGATGCTGACTGAGGCGTTGGCGTAAACAGATTCCATGGTGGGATATTCCGGCAGTGGGTTGATTGGATTATAAATACCGGCTTGCAAAAAGACAACAAATATAGAGCCAAAAATGGACCATATTTTGGTTGTTTGGTTTGCGGAAGGTCGAACTTGGCCGCCGGTTTATCAATATTCCCCAAGGGCCAATACCCGTGAGTGCATCATGCAAGGTTGGCCCTATACCATCGTTTACAAAATCGACACCGCAATGGTGCGTGTGGTTCGCGTTTTACATCAGCGCCGCGAATACTTCAACCGCCATAAATAACAGCCCGGCTTGAATGGCACTTACCTTAACCCGGATATTTCATAAATTGACGCGTGCCCTCGCTGGTCTTTTGTTTCGTATGAAAATTTTGTTCGGTCTGTCGTATGAATAACTACGACACTCCCTCTCAAAATTCCCCTACAAAACAAAATCCTGCGCGATCATCACGCGAATTCATGAAACATCCGGGTTAAGCGGTTCCATAATCGGTGTGGGGTGAGTTAGGCACTCAGTTTGTGCCGTAACCCACCAGATGCAGAGTGCCATTGGGGACTCAGACTAAAATAACAGGATTTTAAAAAACCTCCCAAAGCCCGCCACTGCCGGACTTTGGTACATCCTTCTTTAGCCGCCTACCTACTTAACTGCCTCGATAATCCCGATTTCTCTTTTAAGCAGATCATTGGCGAGCTGCGAAAGCGGCATGCCTTTTTTAGCGGCAATCGCGTTGAGATAATTCTGCACATCGGCATCCAGATAAACCGGCAGATTGAGCCGCAGATTGGGGCGGTAGAATTTGCCCCGCGTTGCGCCGGTAAAATCCACTTCGGCGGGCATATCATCGTCATCATGCGTTGTAGTCGCGTTCATGTTTGCACCTATCGAGGTTCGTTCTCATAAAACTGCCGTTCACGCCCGGTTGCCGGACGGGCTGAAATCAAGCGGACGTTGGCACTGGTGGGGCTGGTAGTCTGGTAAGTATGTGCCACCAGCAACAAGGTTCCGTTGGCATCATGACCCAGCAACCACCACCGTTCCTCATTCTGGCTGTGCGCTTCATCAAATATCGTCAGTGACAGCGGATCCAGGAATACCGCCGCCGCTTGCTCGAATGTTACGCCATGCTTGCCTACATTGGCTGTCGCTTTGACGGTATCCCACTGAAAATCGTAAACGATGTTATCCATGGTAACTTATTTAGCCTGGTAGGGTGGGCACGTTTTTGTGCCCACCCTTGGTTATGATCAACGCGATTTGAGAGTGGCGTGGGTTGCCCTGGTTTTTCATTCAAACAGTGCCTCAACAAATTCGCGGGCGACAAAGGGCCGCAGGTCGTCGAGCTGCTCGCCAACGCCGATGAATCTCACCGGGATCGGACGGGTCTTGGCGATGGCGGCGATGACGCCGCCCTTGGCCGTGCCGTCGAGCTTGGTCAGGACCAGCCCGGTCACCTGCAACGCATCGTCGAAGGACTTGACCTGGGCGATGGCATTCTGGCCGGTGTTGGCGTCGAGCACCAGGATGGTCTCGTGGGGGGCGCCCGGTTCGGCCTTGGCGATGACGCGCTTGATCTTTCTCAGCTCTTCCATCAGGTGCAACTGGGTGGGCAGCCGTCCGGCGGTGTCCGCCAGCACGATGTCGATACCGCGCGCGCGCGCGGCCTGGATCGCGTCGAAGATCACGGCGGCGGAGTCATGCCCTTCCTGGGTGATGACGGTGACGTTGTTGCGCTCTCCCCATACCTGCAACTGCTCGCGCGCGGCGGCGCGGAAGGTGTCGCCGGCGGCGAGCAGCACCGATTTGCCCTGGGCCTGGAAATGCTTGGCCAGCTTGCCGATGGTGGTGGTTTTGCCGGCGCCGTTGACGCCCGTCATCATGATGACGTAGGGTTTGTGGCCTTCGATGGCTAGCGGCGCTTCCAGCGGGGTGAGCAAGGCTTGCAGGCCGTCGCGTAAAGCCTGCTTGAGTTGCGCCGCATCTTCCAGTTTGTCCCGCTTGACGCGGCTTTTCAGGTCGTCGAGCAGGGTTTGTGTGGCGGCGACACCGACATCGGCGGAAAGCAGGATGGTTTCGAGTTCCTCGTAAAGCGCCTCGTCGATCTTGCCGCCGCCGAACAGGCCGGTAAGCTGCCGGCCCAGGTTGTCGCGGGTCTTGGTCAGCCCTTGTTTGAGTCTGGCCGCCCAGCCGAGGGGCTGCTCCTGGCTTTCGTCGGCTTTCTTGTCGGATTTGAAGAAACTTAGCATGGGGGGTGGCGGTCTCAAGGTAGGCTATAATTCACAACTTCGTCATTTTAGGCGATTGGGAGGTTTTGTGCAGCGTAAAAAAACATTGATCCGGTGTATGTGGTTGCTGGTGGCGATGCTACCGTTCCAGGCCATGGCGACTGTCCATGAATACAAGCTTGCCAACGGGTTGAAGGTGATCGTCAAGGAAGACCATCGCGCACCGGTGGTGGTGTCTCAGGTATGGTATCGCGCCGGCAGCATGGATGAGTTCAACGGCACGACCGGCGTGGCCCACGTACTGGAACACATGATGTTCAAGGGAACCAGGGCGGTTCCCGCCGGCGAATTCTCAAAGCAGATCGCGGTTGCCGGCGGTCGGGAAAATGCCTTTACCAGTCGTGACAATACCGCCTATTTCCAGCAGCTGCAAAAATCCAAGCTGGAACTCTCCTTCAAACTGGAAGCTGACCGGATGCGCAATCTGGTGATTACACCCAAGGAGTTCGCCAAAGAAATCAAGGTGGTGATGGAGGAACGTCGGCTGCGTACCGAAGACAAGCCCCAGTCGCTGGTCTATGAAACGCTGATGGCTGCTGCCTACCAGTCTCATCCCTACCATCATCCGATCATCGGCTGGATGGGCGACCTGGAAAACATGACGGCGGACGATGCCAGGGACTGGTATCGCCGCTGGTATGCGCCGAATAATGCGGCGCTGGTGGTGGTGGGCGACATCAAACCCCAAGAGGTGCTGAAACTGGCCGAGCGCTATTTCGGCAAAATCCGACCGGTCGCGCTGCCCCAGCGCAAACCCCAGGCCGAACCCGATCAGCGCGGCATCAAGCGGGTGGCCGTTAAGGCCCCTGCCAAGCTGCCCTATCTTGCCATGAGCTACCATGCACCCGCCCTGCGCGATCCGGGCAACGACTGGGAACCTTACGCACTGGAGGTACTGGCAGGCGTGCTGGACGGCCATGCCTCGGCGCGACTCAATCAGGCGCTGGTGCGGGAGCAGCAGATCGCGGTGTCGGCTGGGGCGGGGTATGACCTGATTTCGCGCGGGCCTTCGATGTTCATTCTGGACGGGGCTCCCGCCGAGGGCAGGAGTGTCGTCGAACTGGAAGCGGCAATCCGCGAGCAGATCGACAAGATCAAGCGGGATGGCGTGACCGGGGAGGAGTTGCAACGTGTCAAGGCGCAAGTGATCGCAGCCCAGGTCTATCAGCGCGACTCGATGTTCTACCAGGCGATGCTGATCGGCGAGGTGGAAACCGCCGGACTGCCCCTGAACACGCTGGAAACGCGCCTGGAAAAACTCAAGGCGGTAACCGCCGGACAGGTGCAGGAAGTGGCGCGGAAATACCTGGTCGACGACCGCCTGACGGTGGCGGTGCTCGACCCGCAACCGCTGGATGGCGTGAAGCCGGTGAAACCTGCGATGGGAGGACGTCATGCGAATTAAACCTAGATTGTTCATTGGAATGTTCGTGCCTGTAGGAGCGCCGCCCCCGGCGCGAATACGGTCGCAAATCGCGGCCAACTCCCATCCCCATCCTAACCTTCCCCTTGAAGGGGAAGGGACGATCGCCCTCTCCCCCTTTGGGGGAGAGTTGGAGAGAGGGTTGGCGCC
>JAUYEK010000316.1 GCA_030691435.1 Sulfuricella sp.
GGCGCATTCAGTGGAAACCTGGCGCGACGGCGAATTGATCGGCGGCCTGTACGGGGTGGCGCTAGGCCGAATGTTCTACGGCGAATCCATGTTTTCCCGCGCCACGGATGCCTCCAAAATCGCCTTCGTGCATCTGGTGAGACAATTGGAACGCTGGGGCTTCGGCATGATCGACTGCCAGATGAAAACCGCGCATCTCGCCTCGCTCGGGGCACGCGAGATTCCACGCGCCGAATTCAGCCAAAAGTTGAAGGAACTGGTACACTTTCCCGGAACTAACGGTACCTTGCACCGACCATGAACTTGCTGAATGACTTTTCCACGCGCGAGCTGCAATTCTACCTGACCTCCGCCTACCCGTGCAGCTACCTGTCGGGGCGGATGGCGCGCTCGCTGGTGGCCACGCCCAACGAGCTGGTCGACAGCGCGGCTTACAGCGAATTGATCCGCCTCGGCTTCCGCCGCAGCGGAGCCTACAACTATCGGCCGCAATGCAGCCAGTGCCAGGCCTGCGTCCCGGTACGGCTGGCGGTCGATGAATTCGAGCGCAACCGCGCCCAGCGGCGCGCCTGGAAAGCTCATTCCGCAATGACCGCAGCGGTGCGGGAACTGGTCTACGACCCCGAGCATCACGAGCTCTACCGGCACTACCAGGCATCGCGCCATGCCGGCGGCGGCATGGATCAGGACGACCGGGAGCAGTACGAGCGTTTCCTGCTGCAAAGCCACACCACCACCTATCTGGTCGAGTTCCGCGAGGGCGACGCCCTACGCATGGTCAGCCTGATCGACAGGGTGAATGACGGTCTCTCCTCGGTGTATACGTTTTACGACCCCGACCTGCCCCGCGCCAGCTTCGGAACTTACAACATCCTGTGGCAAGCTGCGCTGTGCCGCGAGCTGGATTTGCCTTATCTCTACCTCGGCTACTGGATAGCCGACAGCCCCAAAATGGCCTACAAGATCAACTACCAGCCGCTGGAAGGGCTGATCGACAGCCGCTGGCAGCGATTACCCCAAAAATCAGAACTGACAAAACCGGAATAACATGCGCCAATACCTCGATTTAATGCAGCACGTCCTTGACCACGGTCACCAGAAAAGCGACCGCACCGGCACCGGCACCCTCAGCGTGTTCGGCCACCAGATGCGCTTCGACCTGTCGCGGGGCTTTCCCCTGGTCACCACCAAGAAGTGCCACCTCAAGTCCATCGTCCACGAGCTGCTGTGGTTCCTCAAGGGCGACACCAACATCCGCTACCTCAAGGACAACGGCGTCAGCATCTGGGACGAATGGGCCGATGCGAATGGCGAACTCGGCCCGGTGTACGGCTACCAGTGGCGTTCCTGGCCGACCCCGGACGGTCGCCACATCGACCAGATCAGCCAGGTGATCGACCAGATCAAGAACACGCCCGACTCGCGCCGCCTGATCGTCTCGGCCTGG
>JAUYEK010000319.1 GCA_030691435.1 Sulfuricella sp.
GGCGGTGATGATTCCTGCTGCCAGCGCCTGTCGCTCACTGGCAGCACGGCGCACGAACAGATAGGTGAATATCACCCAGCCGCTGCCGGCCAAGGCTGAGGGCAGGCGGAAGGCGAATTCGTTGATGCCGAACAGGGAAGCGCTGGCCGCCTGCAGCCAGTAGATCAGGATCGGCTTGTCGTAGCGCGGCTCGCCGTTGAGCGTGGTGGACAGGTAGTTGCCGCTCGCCAGCATTTCTCGCGTGGCTTCGCTGAAAGCGCCCTCGTCGAGATCGAACAGGGGAAAACCGCCGATGCCGAGAAAGAAGCAGCCGAGCACGGCGACAGCGAGCAGGGCATAGTGTGCTAGTGGAATGGGGCGTGAAAAATCTGGCAAGTGAGGCTCGATGAGAGGTTAATGTAAAAAAGGCATTTTACCGCAAAGGGCGCAAAGGTTCGCAAGGTAAAACTGATGTATCGTAGATCTGGCGCTGGCGCGGCTTCCAGGGTAGTCATGTAGGTTGGGTTACGCGATAAAGCCGCTAACCCAACATGGCTGAATCGTTGGCCACAAGGATGCACAAAATTCACAAAAAAATCATGTCCCTTTCTCAGGGTTTACTTGTGCTTCCTGTGCCTTTTTGTGGCGGCATTTTCTCAATCATTCGTCACCCCAGCCTACATTCTGAAGGCATAGCGCTAATCTGTTGGTAGCAGGAACAGAGGAGCATAGAGGATGCCCTGTATCACGGCGCACAGGCCGTAAAGTATGGCCGTGGCGGCGGCCGTCTCGCCGGATACGCCGGCGAAGCCGAATACCAGTACCGCAGCGAATTCGCGTGTGCCCCATCCGCCGATGCCGACCGGCAGGGCGGCGATGATGAATACCGGCGCGCATAAGGCCAGCACCAGCCAGTACGAGATGTCCAGCCCAACCGAAATGCCGCCGAGCCAGAATGCCAGGGTCGAAAAGAATTGCACGACCACGGATTGCAGCGCCGTCTTGGGCAGGTTGTTGCGAAACAAGGCAAGCTGCCTGGTCAGGCTGTCCCATGATCGAAGCAGTCCATCGAGCTTGCTTTGTCCCTTCGGCTCAAAGCGTGGCAGCGGCAGGAAGGGCAGCAGAATCAGGCTGCCGAGCAGGGCGGCATAAATAGTCAGTTTTTGCGCCAGGGCAGGGTCGTGCGTCAGGGAGTTTGTGCCGCTCCATAGCGCCGCCGCTGCCGCAGAGACCAGGCACAGCACCCAGAGGCCGCTGAAGCGGTCGAGCACGACGCTGAGCGTGGATTGTCCGAGCGGATTGCCCAGCTTGTGCAGCTGGTAGGCGCGCAGCATGTCGCCGCTCAGGGTTGCGCCGGGCAGAAGGTTGTTGATCGTCACCCCGCGTCCATAGATGGCTATAAGCGGCAACGCTGGCGCGGTAAGGCTGAAAAGGCGGGCGATGTGCGCCCAGCGCAGGGCGGAGGCGATGTTGGCCAGAATGGAGGCGGCTACCGCCAGGGCGAACCAGCGCAATTCCACGTTGCTCAGGGTTTTGACCAGCTTGGCCGGGTTGGCATACCAGATGACAGCTGCGAGCAGGAAGCTCGCGGCGATAAAACGCAGGATTTTGATACCGGTTTTGCTCAAGGGCACCTCTAAAAATCCAGATTTCATCCCAACTGCTGCGTTGCTGAAAAAATTTCTTGCTTACATATCAACCATATGCTGCGCTGCGAAATTTTTTCCGCGCCTTGCATTTGGGCGAACTCTGAATTTTTAGAGGCGCCCTTA
>JAUYEK010000326.1 GCA_030691435.1 Sulfuricella sp.
TCATCGATATAGGCGCCGATGGTGACGGAGGAGGGCATCAGCACGACGTTCTTGCCGATGAACGAGCCCCGGCGCGCTGCGGCAGGGGGTACTACACGGAAGCCGCCATCGCGGAAATCCCTGGAGTTGTAGTCGGCGAACTTGGACGGCACCTTGTCGAAATAGTTGGTGTAGCCGCCCTTGATGAAGAAGTTGTCCTCGATGCGGAACGACAGCAGCACCGCCTTCTTCAGCCACTGGTGGGTGACCCAGTCGCCGTCGATCTTTTCGGCCACGCGCAACTGGCCTTTGTCCAGCATGTCGATCACCTGCTCGATGCTGTCCTTGAGTTTGGAATCGACGTTGCGCGGGGTGATGTCGGCGCGGCGTTCAAAGGCTACCTCGATGATGCTTTGCAGTTCGTTCATTGTTTTCCCTAACTTTAAAAACTATTGGCCACAAAAAGGCACAAAATTCACAAAAAAATCCACGATGTTATTTTGTGCTTTTTGCGCCTTTTCGTGGCTATAAGGTTTTGATCAAACTATTTATTCTCTTGGCGGCTTCCACGCACTGCGCCAGCGGCGCGACCAGGGCGATACGGACGAAATTCGTACCGGGGTTGATGCCGTGCGCCTCGCGCGCAAGAAAACTGCCGGGCAAAAGCGTGACATTATAATCCCGGTACAGCGCTTTCGCGAATTCCGTATCGGATACCGGTGTCTGCGCCCACAGGTAGAACGAGGCGTCGGGTTCATCCACCTTGAGGGCCTGTTGCAGGAGCGGGGTGACGGTGGCGAATTTCTCCCGGTAAAGGCGGCGATTTTCCTCGACATGGGCTTCGTCGTTCCAGGCCGCCGCGCTCGCCGCCTGCACCGCCGGGTTCATGGCGCAGCCGTGATAGGTGCGGTAGAGCAGGAATTTTTCCAGGATCGATTCGCAGCCGGCGACGAAACCTGAGCGCATGCCGGGCACGTTGGAGCGCTTGGAAAGGCTGTTGAACACCACCAGCCGGCCATAATCCTCGCCGCCCAGCTGGTGCGCGACTTGCAACGCGCCGAGCGGCGGCACGTGCTCATCGGGGTACAGTTCCGAATCGCATTCGTCGGAGGCGATGATGAATCCGTATTTGTCGGACAGGTCGAACAGGCGCGACCATTCCTCGATGTCCATCACCTTGCCGGTGGGGTTGCCGGGCGAACAGGCATAGACCCGCTGGGTGCGCCG
>JAUYEK010000332.1 GCA_030691435.1 Sulfuricella sp.
CAGCGCAACGGGGTTTTGTAGGTCAGGCTGAAGCCTGACCTACAAGGGCATATTGGGCTAATGAGCAATCCGGGGTAAAATCAACCCCTTTCAAAAATTCGCCCGACGAAATAATGCTGACTTTCCAGGACATCATCCTCACCCTGCAAAAATACTGGGCCGAACGCGGTTGCGCCCTGCTGCAGTCCTACGACATGGAAGTGGGCGCGGGCACCAGCCATACCGCCACCTTCCTGCGCGCCATCGGCCCCGAGCCGTGGCGTGCCGCCTACGTCCAGCCCTCGCGCCGTCCCAAGGACGGTCGTTACGGCGAGAACCCCAACCGTCTCCAGCATTACTACCAGTTCCAGGTGGTGCTGAAACCCGCGCCGGAAAACATCCTGGAGCTGTACCTCGGTTCGCTGGAAAAACTCGGCTTCGACCTCAAGAGCAACGACATCCGCTTCGTCGAGGACGACTGGGAAAACCCCACCCTGGGCGCTTGGGGGCTGGGCTGGGAAGTCTGGCTGAACGGCATGGAAGTGACCCAGTTCACTTATTTCCAGCAGGTCGGCGGCATCGACTGCAAGCCGATTACTGGCGAGATCACCTACGGCCTGGAGCGGCTGGCGATGTACCTGCAGGGTGTCGAAAACGTGTTCGACCTGACCTGGACCAAGGGCCTCAGCTACCGCGACGTGTACCACCAGAACGAGGTGGAACAGTCCACCTACAATTTCGAGCACAGCGATGTGGAATTCCTGCTCACCGCCTTCAATGCCCACGAGAAACAGGCCAGGCATCTGATGGAAAGCCAGCTTGCCCTGCCTGCCTACGAGCAGGTGCTGAAAACCGCGCACACCTTCAACCTGCTGGATGCCCGTGGCGCCATTTCGGTGACCGAACGCGCCGCCTATATCGGCCGCATCCGCAACCTGGCGCGCAGTGTCGCCCAGAGCTACCTGGATAGCCGCGCACGCCTCGGCTTCCCGATGGCGCCCAGGGAATGGGCCGACGAAGTGCTGGCCCAAATTGAGAAAAAGGTGGCGGCATGAAAAACCTCCTGGTCGAACTGTTTGTCGAAGAGCTGCCTCCCAAGGCGCTGAACAAGCTGGGCGATGCTTTTGCAGCTGGCGTTGCGGATTCTCTCAAGGCGCAGGGTCTGGCCGCAACCGGTGCCGCCGTGACGCCTTACGCCTCGCCACGCCGTCTGGCGGTGCATGTTGCGGGCGTGGCCGCCCAGGCCGCCGACAAGCCGGTGTCGCACAAGCTGATGCCGGTGAGCGTGGGGCTGGATGCCGGTGGCAAGGCCATGCCCGCGTTGCTGAAGCGGCTCGCCGCGCTGGGGCTGGACGAGTCCATTGTTCCCAACCTCAAGCGCGCCATCGACGGCAAGAGCGAAGCGCTGTTTTTCGACAGCGTCGCCAAGGGGGCAACTCTGAAGGAAGGGTTGCAGAAGGCGTTGGACGAGGCGCTGGTCAAGCTGCCTATTCCCAAGCTGATGGCCTACCAGTTGGCTGACGGCTGGAGCACCGTCAATTTCGTGCGCCCGGTGCATGGCCTGGTGGCTCTGCACGGCGCCGAGGTAGTGCCG
This sequence comes from Sulfuricella sp., assembly GCA_030691435.1. Classification (GTDB taxonomy): domain Bacteria; phylum Pseudomonadota; class Gammaproteobacteria; order Burkholderiales; family Sulfuricellaceae; genus Sulfuricella. The sequence continues at coordinate 1,574 of JAUYEK010000332.1, forward strand.
GTGAGCGCGCTCGGACTGACTGCCGGCCGCGCCACCCAGGGCCACCGTTTCGAAGCTGCCGTCAGCCCGGTTAGCCTCAAGGATGCGGACAGCTATGCGGCACAGATGGGAAACGAGGGCGCCGTGATCGCCAGCTTCGAGGCGCGCCGTGCCGACATCGCGCGCCAGCTCCACGACGCGGCGGCGAAAGTCGGCGGCGGCGTGAAGCCGGTGGAGGACGATGCCCTGCTGGACGAGGTCACCGGCCTGGTGGAGCGTCCCAATGTGCTGGTTGGCCGCTTCGGCGAGGAATTTCTCGGCGTGCCGCAGGAATGC
>JAUYEK010000346.1 GCA_030691435.1 Sulfuricella sp.
AAGTGGATGTCGGACAGGGCTGGCAGTGGATCGTGGACGGCTTCGCCCTGTTCCGGAAGAATCCGCCGATCTGGATTACGCTGTTTGTTATTTATTTCCTGATCGTCATCGTGGTTTCCATCATTCCCGTGGTGGGGCCGCTGGTGATGACGCTGCTGGCGCCGGTGTTTACCGCCGGCTTCATGCTGGCCTGTCGCGACGTGGAGGCGGGTGAAGAGCTCGAACCGGGCTATCTGATAGCAGGATTCAAGCACAACACCGGTCAGCTCATTACCGTGGGCGGCCTGTATCTGGTGGGTTCGATCACCATCCTGGGGCTGATGATGATGGCTGGCGGCGGCTCCATTCTTGGCGCGGCGGCGCTGGGCCAGATGCAGGGCGCGGAGCCGACCGAGGTGATGGTGGGTGCGATGGGCGGGATGCTGGTAGCCCTGCTGGTTGCTCTTGCGCTATTGGTCCCGCTGCTGATGGCGTACTGGTTTGCCCCGGCGCTGGTGGTGCTGCGCAACATGACGGCCATGGACGCAATGAAGCACAGTTTCTTTGGCTGCCTGCGCAATATGTGGCCGTTTCTGGTTTACGGGGTGATCGCCTTTGTCCTGATGATGGTCGCCATGATCCCTTTCGGCCTCGGCATGTTGGTTCTGGTGCCGGTACTGAACGCCTCGATCTATTTGGGCTACAAGGATATTTTTCCGGCTGAGCCCGAGCCGGAAGCCGCCGCGTCCGTCTTGCCGGTGTAATTCACCCTTCAACTCGCGTAAGGCGTAATGTAGGGTGCCAATAAGCGCAGCGCATTGCACCGGATGTTTTGCGAGTTGGGTGAATAGGTTCTAGCAGGGATGCGAAGCAACTCGCACAAGCCGTCCATCCCTGCGAACCCCATTTCAGTCGGCGCAATAACGATTGCGCCCTACACAGGCTGACCTCTTTAAATTTGCGAAAATCAGGTACCAGGTCTTGCATTAACCCAGATAATCCATTAGAGCCAAAACACCGCTGTAGGAGCGGCGCCCTCGCCG
>JAUYEK010000353.1 GCA_030691435.1 Sulfuricella sp.
GGCTGGATCGGGGTGGAAGTACAGGACATCACGCCAGAGCTGGCGGAAACTTTCAAAATGCGCAAAACCAGCGGCGTCCTGATCGCCGGGGTGCTGCGCGGCGGCCCGGCAGATCGGGCCGGCGTCAAACCGGGAGACATCCTGCTGGAAATCAGCGGCAAACCGGTCGACGATTCAACCGACATGCTCAACCAGGTTTCCAGCCTGCTGCCTGGCAAGGTCGCCGCGCTGAAGATTTTGCGCAACCAGACCGAAGCCCAGCTCCATGTCAGCATCGGAAAACGCCCGAAGGCGCGGCAAAATAATTAAAGTTAATTCTGTAATAATATTGGTAACCCATTGCAGAGACTTAGGAAAAATACTAATATTCTTAGAATACTTTGCAGCAATGGCCAGACACCCATGACCCTCAACACCAAGACTCTGCTGTTTTTCTCCGCCCTGATGGGACTTTTAGTGCTGGTTCTGGCCGCCATCAGCCTTTATTCCTTCCGTCAGTTCTCCCTCTACACTGCCGAGCACCACGCCCGTTCAGTGGCGGAAACGATCAAAGTGGGCCTGACTGAAAACATGGTCAACGGCACCATCGGCAAGCGTCCGCAATTCCTGGATCGGCTGGCTGGAGTACCGGGAGTACAGAATGTACGGATCATACGCGGGCCCGCGGTAGTCAAGCAGTTCGGACCAGGCCTTGCCCAGGAGCGCCCGGCGGACGGAATTGAAACCCAGGTGGTCAACTATGGCAAGGCGAGCTTCGACGTACTGGAAAAGGAGGACGCCTCAATCTTCCGCGCCATCATCCCCTATGTCGCCACCGACCATGGCACACCCAACTGCCTGCAATGCCATGCCGTCAGCAACGGCACCATACTGGGCGCGGTCTCCATCGACATTCCCCTGAGCGATGTTAAGCGGCAGGCGATCACCGCCACCGCAATGGTTAGCCTGTCTGTATTTCTGGCCGCTTTGCTGGCGCTGCTGCTGCTACGCTGGCAGCTTCGGCCGCTAGTGGAAACCGCGGGCGCCGTGAAGGCTGTCGTAACCCAGGCAATCGGTGGGGCCTTCCACGGCCGGATCGAACAGCGCACTTCTGACGAAGTCGGCGAAATCGCCGTCCAGCTCAACCGGCTGATGGCGTTCCTGGACGAGGGGATCGGCACTATCGGCCGGCGCGTGAGCGAATTGATGGGGCATCACCAACAGCCACTGAATACCGGCAACCAACTGGTCACCACCACCGAAATGGTGGAGGGACTGGTGGAAGTATCACGCTACAAGCAGGCCATCGAGGAAGACCAGACCAAGCTGGAAGTCTATCAGCGCCTGGTAAACGTACTGGGCGACAAGTACGATTTCCACCGCTTTTCCATCTACGAGGTAGCCTCGAGCAAGAACCGCATGACGCCGATTGCTGTCGATGGCGAAATCGGTGCGCCATGCCGCTGGTGCGACTCGCAGATCCTGATCGACGCCAACACCTGCCGGGTGAAACGCACCGGCCACGAAGTCAATGGCATCGACTCCCCCGGCATTTGCACCATGTTCCGGGGTGAAAACGGCGGAGAAAAACATCTCCACCTGTGCCTGCCGATTACCCAGTCGGGCTCTGTCGGCAGCGTGGTTCAGATCGTAGTAAGCCCGGACGAGGCGCAGTTCGCAACCATGTTAACCCCATTCATCGCCGTATACCTGCGGGAAACCGCGCCAGTGCTCGAAGCGAAGCGGCTGATGGAACACCTGCGCGAAAGCTCGCTGCGCGATGCCATGACCGGTCTCTACAACCGGCGCTTCCTGGAAGAATACGTTACCACCCTGGTCGCCACCAGCCAGCGCCGGCAAAGCCCTTTTTCGGTGCTCATGCTGGACCTGGACTATTTCAAGCAGGTCAACGACACCTTCGGCCACGAAGCCGGCGATAAAGTGCTCAAGACCCTGGCCGAAACCCTGGTCAAGAGTGTGCGCACGTCCGATATGGTGATTCGCTACGGCGGGGAGGAGTTTCTCATCGTGTTGCTGGATACCGGTGCCGAAATCGCGATGGATATCGCTGAAAAGATCCGTGCCAAAGTCGAGGGAACCAAGGTCTCGCTGCCGGGAACGATGCTGCAGAAAACCATTTCCATTGGCGTGTCCGAGTTTCCATCCGACACGGATACCTTCTGGCAAGTGGTCAAGTTCGCCGATGTCGCTCTCTACGAGGCCAAGAGCCAGGGTCGCAATCGCGTAATCCGTTTTATTCCCTCAATGTGGACGACGGAAACGGGCAAACTCTAGTCCCGCGTTTCGCCCTGCTTGTGCTCGATGGCATCCAGCTCGCGTTCCATTTCCTCATCACTGAGCGGCTGGTAATCCGGCTCAGCCGCAGCAGCCTTTTTCTCCATCATCGAGGCAACCACAATACCCAGTTCATACAGCAGCCAGAGCGGCACCGCCAGCATGATCTGGGACACCACGTCGGGCGGAGTGAAGATGGCGCCGATCACGAAGGCGCCGACAACCACATAGGAACGGATCTCGCGCAGCTTCTCGACGCTGACCATGCCCATCCTCACCAGCACCACCACTACCACCGGCACCTCGAAGGTGATGCCGAAGGCGACGAACAGGGTCAGGACAAAATCCAGGTACTTGTTGATATCGGTCATCACCGCCACGCCCTGCGGCGCAACCGAGGTGACAAAACCGAATACCACCGGGAACACGAGGAAATAGGCGAAAGCCATGCCGCACAGGAACAGGAAAGTGCTCGCCGCCACCAGCGGTGCGATCAAACGTCTTTCATGCGCGTACAGACCGGGGGCGATGAAGGCCCATATCTGATAGAGCACATAGGGCAGGGCGACCATGAAGGCGGCCATCATCGCCACCTTCATCGGCACGAAGAACGGCGTAGTGACGTCGGTAGCGATCATCTGACCGCCCTTGGGCATTGCAGCGAGCAGCGGCTGCGCCAGCAGGGCGTAAAGATCGCCGGCGAAGGGAAACAGGCAAATGAACACCAACCCCACCGCGATCAGCGCGCGCAGCAATCGGCTGCGCAGCTCGATCAAATGGGAAAAAAACGATTCGGAAGTTTCAGGCGTAATCACTTGGATGAAATCTCAGCTTTGGGAGGGTGCGCCGAATCCAGACCCAACTCAAGCTGAGGCGATGCGACTACGGGGGTTTCTGCAGATGGCTGGAGCTGCGGTTCATTGGGCTTTTCCGCAGCCGCGTCACCTTGTGAGGGAGCAGCCAGTATAGCCGATTCCGCCACGCCCCTGAATTCCTGCTCGACGTGCTGGGTTTCCTCGATGATCAAATGCTCGGCAGTCGAGGCCTTCGCGCGCATATCGGCTTCGATCTTGCGCAACTCATCCAGCTTGAGCTGATTGTTGATGTCAGCCTTGACCTCGGAAACATAACGCTGCGCCCGACCGAACAGCAGGCCGGCGGCGCGCGCCACTTTCGGCATGCGCTCCGGGCCGACGACAATCAGCGCAACGACACCGATCACCACCAGTTCGAAGAAACTGAAGTCGAACATGGCGGATTATCCTAGAAACCTTAGTTGGACGGGGTGGAGTGTGCGATTTTTGGGGTGCAGGGCAAGGCACAACGACGCGGAATGGTCGTTCCATTCCAAGGAGTTGCACCCGTAAAGGGCGTCCCCGCCGGGAGTGGCAGCAAAGCTGCTCGCTCCGGCGAGATAACGCCGCCATGCGCCGCAAAAACCGTGCAATCCACCCCGTAGCGGACTCACCCATCTGGTGAAAGGACAAATCATGAACAAGTTTATTAGAATCATGGTATTAAATATCCAGTTGAGCGGTCAACTGAGGTTTCTAGGATCATGATACGGTCTTGTTCTTGACTTCGCCTTCGATGGTTTGGCCGGTCTGCTGCGCCGTCGCATCGATCTTCGGCGTTTTTTCCTCTTCCTTGACGGCTTCCTTGAAGCTCTTCACCGCGCCGCCCAGGTCGCCGCCTACGTTACGCAGTTTCTTGGTGCCGAAAATCACCAGCACGATCACCAGTACGATCAGCCAATGCCAGATGCTGAATGAGCCCATTTTCTTCTCCTCTAGAAATTATAAGTGCGGCAGCTTGCCGCCGCCGATGACATGGACGTGCAGGTGCATCACCACCTGACCGCCGTCCTTGCCGGTGTTGATGACGGTCTTGAAGCCGTCGTTCAGACCCTGTTCCTTCGCCAGCACCGGCGCCAGCAGGAGGATGCGACCGAGCAGCATTTCGTGCCGGGCATGGCAGTCCTCCAGCGAGGCGAGGTGCTCTTTCGGCACGATCATGAAATGAACCGGTGCTGCAGGGTTGACGTCATGGAAGGCGATAAGTTCACCGTCCTCGTACACCTTGCGGCAGGGAATCTCGCCCGCCGCGATCTTGCAGAAGATACAATCGCTCATTGCTCGCCCCTCGCGGCCTTCTCGGCAAGACCGGACAACCCCTCGCGCCGCGCCAGTTCGTCGAGCACTTCTTCCGGACGCACCCCCTGGCTGGCCAGCATCACCAGACAATGAAACCACAAATCGGCGGTTTCGTACACGATCTGCTGCCGGTCGCCGTTCTTGGCCGCCACGATGGTTTCCGTAGCCTCTTCGCCGATTTTCTTCAGGATAGCGTCCAACCCCTTGGCGTACAGCTTGGCCACGTAGGAGCTGGCCGGGTCAGCCTGCTTGCGGGCTTCCAGGGTATCTGCCAGCCGACCGAGTATATCGCTCATTTTTTATAGATCTCCGCCGGGTCTTTCAGAATCGGCTCCACCACCAGCCAGTTGCCTTTTTCCAGTTTCTGGAAGAAACAATGGTTGCGACCGGTATGGCAGGCGATACCGCCCATCTGCTCGACCTTGAGCAACACCACGTCCTCATCGCAGTCGAGGCGAATCTCTTTGACCTTCTGCACATGGCCGGATTCCTCGCCCTTGTGCCACAGCTTTTTGCGCGAACGCGACCAGTACACCGCCTCGCCTCCCTCCGCCGTGAGCTTGAGTGCTTCGCGGTTCATCCAGGCGAACATCAGCACCGTCCCATTCGCCGCATCCTGGGCGATGACCGGCACCAGACCGTCGTCCGTCCACTTCACCTTGTTCAGCCAGATGTCTTTTGCGCTCATAGTCTCACTTCGATGCCGTGTTGCGCCATATAGCGCTTTGCCTGCTCGACGGAATATTCACCGTAATGAAAAATACTGGCCGCCAGCACCGCATCGGCATGGCCCTTGTGCACCCCGTCCACCAGATGGTCGAGGTTGCCGACGCCGCCGCTGGCGATCACCGGAATGCCGACCGCATCGGCCACAGCACGGGTCAGTTCGAGGTTGAAGCCGATCTTGGTGCCGTCGCGGTCCATGCTGGTCAGCAATATCTCGCCGGCGCCCATGCGCTCCATGTTCTTCGCCCATTCTACCGCATCCAGCCCGGTGTCCCTGCGCCCGCCATGAGTAAACACGTTCCAGCGCAGCGGCTCGCCCGCAACGGACACCTGCTTGGCGTCGATCGCCACCACGATGCACTGCGAGCCGAACCGCGACGAGGCATCTGCCACCAGTTGCGGATTGATCACCGCTGCGGTGTTGATGCCGACCTTGTCGGCACCGGCATTGAGCAAGCGCCGCACGTCGTCGACGGCACGCACGCCGCCGCCCACGGTGAGGGGAATGAACACCTGCGCCGCCACTTCCTCGATAATATGCAGAATCAGCCCGCGGTTGTCGCTGCTCGCAGTGATATCGAGAAAGGTCAGTTCGTCCGCGCCCTGCTCGTCGTAGCGGCGCGCGATCTCGACCGGATCGCCGGCGTCGCGCAGCGCCACGAAATTCACGCCCTTGACGACGCGACCGTCGGTCACGTCGAGGCAGGGGATGATGCGCTTGGCCAGGCCCATTAAAATTCCTGGCCACAGAGCTCACAGAGAGCACAGAGTAAAACCCCGCCCTCTCTGTGAACTCTGTGTTCTCTGTGGCTGATCTTATCCATTCAATTCGTCCGCCAGCTTCTGCGCCTCGGCGAAGTTCAGCGTGCCCTCGTAGATCGCCCGACCGGTGATGGCGCCCATGATGCCCTCGGACTCGACGGCACACAGATGCTTCACGTCGTCCAGATTGGTGATGCCGCCGCTGGCGATAACCGGAATGGTCAGCGCCCGCGCCAGGTTTACCGTCGCTTCGATATTTACCCCGGAGAGCATGCCATCGCGGCCAATGTCGGTATACACAATCGCTTCCACGCCATAACCCTCGAATTTCTTGGCCAGGTCAATCACGTCATGCCCGGTCACCTTCGACCAGCCATCCACCGCCACCTTGCTGTCCTTGGCATCGAGACCGACGATGATCTGGCCGGGGAAGGCGTAGCAAGCCTCGTGCAGGAAGCCGGGGTTCTTCACCGCCGCAGTGCCGATGATGACGTAGCTGATGCCGTTATCCAGGTAGCGCTCGATGGTTTCCAGGTCGCGGATACCGCCGCCCAACTGCACCGGAATATCGGCGCCCACCGCATCTACGATGGCCCGGATGGCGCCGCCGTTGACCGGCTTGCCGGCAAAGGCGCCGTTCAGGTCGACCAGATGCAGGCGGCGCGCGCCGGCATCGAGCCAGTGCCTGGCCATCGCACCGGGGTCTTCGGAAAAGACGGTCGCCTCCTCCATCAGCCCCTGTTTCAAACGCACACAGTGCCCGTCTTTCAAGTCAATCGCAGGAATAATTAGCATGATATTGGATGATAGAACAGTAAGAACAAATCAGCTCGCCCGCCCGTTCCAGGCAGCGAAATTGGCCAGCAGCTTGAGTCCCGCGGCCTGGCTTTTTTCCGGATGGAACTGCACGGCGAAAATATTGTTGCGCGCCACGGCGCAGGCGAAGGCGAAAGGATAATGGGTAAACGCCGCCACCAGTTCGGGATTGCCCGCCTCGACGTAGTAACTGTGCACGAAATAAAATCTCGCGCCGTTGGCAATTCCATTCCACAAGGGATGCGGCACGGCTTGATGCACCTCGTTCCAGCCGATGTGCGGCACCTTGAGGCGCTGCCCCTGGGTGTCGTGCATCGCCTCGAGCGGAAACAGCCTGACCTTGCCGGGCAGCACGCCTAAACCGGCGACATTGCCTTCCTCGCTGAATTCGAACAGTGCCTGCATACCCAGGCAGATGCCGAGGAAAGGCTTGCTCTGTGCCGCCTCGACCAGCACCTGACGCAGGCCGCGCACCTCCAGCTCACGCATGCACTCCGGCATCGCGCCGACGCCGGGAAATACCACCCGATCGGCCTGCGCAATCTCGCCAGCATCGCTAGTCACCACGATGCGCGCATCAGGGGCGACATGCTCCAGCGCCTTCGCCACCGAACGCAGGTTGCCCATGCTGTAATCCACCACCGCGATGCTACCCATGATGACTATAGGCTACCCTTGGTCGAAGGCATGGCATCACCGAGGCGCGAGTCGACCTCCACCGCCATGCGCAGCGCACGACCGAAGGCCTTGAAGATGGTTTCCACCTGATGGTGTGAGTTCTTGCCGCGCAAATTGTCGATATGCAGAGTCACTCCGGCGTGATTGGCAAAGCCCTGGAAAAACTCCGACACCAGGTCGATGTCGAATTCGCCGATCGTACCGCGCGAGAACTCCACCGCGAACACCATGCCGGGGCGCCCGGACAGATCGATCACCACGCGCGACAGCGCCTCGTCGAGCGGCACGTAGGCATGGCCGTAACGACGGATTCCCTTCTTGTCGCCGACCGCCTTGGCGAAAGCCTGGCCCAGGGTAATGCCGATATCTTCGACGGTGTGATGGGCATCGATGTGCAGATCGCCCTTGGCGGAAATATCCAGATCGACCAGGCCATGCCGCGCGATCTGGTCGAGCATGTGGTCGAGGAAAGGCACGCCGCTGGCGAGCTTGGCCACGCCGCTACCGTCCAGATTGAGAGATATGCTGACCTGGGTTTCCAGGGTGTTACGGGTAACTTGAGAGGTACGCATTGGGTCGTCTGCCGAAGTTTTTCTCATTCTAACTCAGCATGGCAAGAGGGCAAAGCGGGCTGAGGCGATATCCTGCATTCTAGGCCAGAATTTCTCTTAGCGCACTGACCAGCGCCTCGCACTGCCCATCCGTCCCGACTGTGATGCGCAGGAACGGCGCGATGCGCGGCGGATTCTTGAAATGCCGCACGATAATGCTGCGCTCGCGCAGTCTGGCGGCAAGCTCGGCACCATCCTGCTGGCCGTGGCGGGCGAAGACGAAATTGGCGAACGAAGGCAGCACCTCGAAGCCCAGCGCCTCGAGATCGGCCACCATCCGGGTGCGGGTGGCGATCACTTTACGGCAGGTGTCCTCGAAATAGGCGCGATCCTCGATCGCGGCGGCAGCACCGGCAATGGCAAAGCGGTCCAGCGGATAGGAGTTGAAGCTGTCCTTCACCCGCCCCAGCGCCTCGATCAGGTCAGGATGACCGATCGCATAGCCGACGCGCAGCCCCGCCAGCGAACGGGATTTCGACAGGGTATGAATGACCAGCAGATTCGGGTAGCGATCCACCAGTCCCACCGCCGACTCCGCGCCGAAAACCACGTAGGCCTCGTCCACCACCACCACCGACGCGGTGTTTGCCTGAAGCAGGCGCTCGATCTCGGCCAAGGGCAACGGACAACCCGTGGGGGCGTTCGGGTTGGGGAAAATAATGCCGCCGTTCGGCTTCAAATAGTCGTCGACCCGAATCTCGAACGACTCGGTCAACGGCAGCTGCCGGTAGACGATGCCGTACAGACCGCAGTACACCGGATAGAAGCTGTAAGTAATGTCCGGAAACAGCACCGGCTCATCATGCTTGAGCAGCGCCAAAAAAGCGTGCGCCAGCACCTCGTCGGAGCCGTTGCCGACAAACACTTGGGCCGGCTTCACATGGTAGAAGGCGGCGATCGCTTCCTTCAGCCGGTCGCTGTTGGGATCAGGGTAGAGCCGCAAGCTGTCGCCTACTTCGGCTCGCATCGCCTCCAGCGCCTTGGGACTCGGCCCATAGGGATTCTCGTTGGTATTCAGCTTGACCAGATTGGGCAGCTTGGGCTGCTCGCCCGGCACATAGGGCATCAGGTCATGGACGATGCTGCTCCAGTAACGGCTCATGGCGACGCTCAGCCCTTCACGCGATATTCGGCCGAACGGGCATGGGCCTGCAGGCCCTCGCCTTCGGCCAGCACCATCGAAATCTTGCCCAGCACCTGCGCGCCGGCCTCGGACACCATGATCAGGCTGCTGCGCTTCTGGAAGTCGTAGACGCCCAACGGCGAAGAAAAGCGCGCCGTGCGCGAGGTCGGCAGGACGTGGTTGGGGCCGGCGCAGTAGTCGCCCAGCGCCTCGCAGGTCCGGCGTCCCATGAAGATGGCGCCGGCGTGCTTGATTTTCTTCGTCATCGCCACCGGATCCTCGATGGAAAGCTCGAGGTGCTCGGGCGAAATATAATTTGCGATCTCGGCCGCCTCGTCCAGATCCTTTACCAGGATCAACGCGCCGCGCGCTTCCAGTGCAGTGCGGATGATTTCCTGGCGCGGCATTTGCGGCAGCAGCTTTGCTATGCTGGCCTGCACCGCGTCGATAAAGGCGGCGTCGGTGGCAAGCAGGATGGACTGCGCCAGCTCGTCGTGCTCGGCCTGGGAGAACAG
>JAUYEK010000364.1 GCA_030691435.1 Sulfuricella sp.
GAAGGATTCGATGCTCGCCCGCAACAAGCGCCCACACTTATCGGCTGTATATTTTTAAAGAACAGGGCTTCAACCTAATGAAGCGGCGCTTCGGACTTGCCGAAGCGAGGTGCGCATTCTACAGAGTTATCAGGAAACGTCAACAACTCCAAAACTGGTTGCGGGGGCAGGATTTGAACCTACGACCTTCGGGTTATGAGCCCGACGAGCTGCCAGACTGCTCCACCCCGCGCCGAGAGATGAGACTATAGCAAAACACGTGAAACAGAGTCAAGCATTTTGTGAGTGCGCACATAAAACAAATGCGCCGGAACAACCCAACCCATTGATGAACAAATACAACACAACCATGCCCGACAAACTCCCCATGGAATCGATTTTCAAGGCCCATCCCACATTTAACGCTCAAGCTTACGCCATGGACTCCGACCGACCATGCATATCGTGCATATTATAGCCTCAATTCGACTGCAATGCCAAACCAAGCACCTTAAAGCACCCCAATTGTCCAACTCAGCTTGCCCGCGAGACAACCAATACAGGCAAAGCAAACCGAATAAAAACTAACCGGATAAATTGATCGAAATTACTTATATAACAATAAAAAGAATGGATAACACCCTTTTTGCATCCATGCTATTCTTCGGCGACTTAAGAATTGTCGCCCACTTATATGGAGAATATAAATCATGTCTAAACTAGTAAGGCCGCATGGCGGAGGAGAGCTCAAACCATTGCTGTTAAGCGGCGAGGCTTTGAAACAGGAACTGGCGCGCGCCCAGGCAATGCCTAAGGTGCGCATGAGCTCGCGCGAAACTGGCGACCTTATTATGTTGGGCATCGGGGGCTTCACTCCACTTGACGGCTTCATGACTCATACTGACTGGCAGGGCGTTTGCGATGGCTACAAAATGGCCAACGGCCTGTTCTGGCCCATTCCTGTAACCCTGTCGACCGACGACGAGAACGTCAAGGTCGGCGATGACGTCGCCCTGGTGAACGACGAATCCGGCGAGATCATGGGCACCATGAAGGTGACCGAGAAATACACCATCGACAAGGCCCACGAGTGCATGGAAGTCTACAAGACCACCGACACGGAACACCCCGGGGTCAAGATGGTGATGGCGCAGGGCAAGTACAACCTGGCCGGACCAGTCAAGGTGTTATCCACCGGCACCTTCAAGGAAGAGTACGGCGACCAGTTCATGACCCCCGCCGAGACTCGCGCCAAGTTCGAACAAATGGGCTGGTCCAAGATCGCCGCCTTCCAGACCCGCAACCCCATGCACCGCTCGCACGAGTACCTGGCCAAGATCGCCATCGAGACCATGGACGGCGTGCTAGTTCACTCCCTGCTTGGCGCACTGAAGCCAGGCGACATCCCCGCCGATGTACGTTCCGAAGCCATTAGCACCCTGGTTGACAACTACTTTGCCCCGAACACCGTGATCCAGGCCGGTTACCCGCTGGACATGCGCTATGCAGGCCCGCGCGAAGCGTTGCTGCATGCCCTATTCCGCCAGAACTACGGCTGTTCGCACTTGATCGTCGGTCGCGACCACGCCGGCGTGGGCGATTACTACGGCCCCTTCGACGCCCAAAAAATCTTCGACGAGATTCCGAAAGATGCGCTCGAAACCAAGAACATGAACATCGACTGGACCTTCTGGTGTAACAAGTGCGGCGGCATGGCCTCGCAGCGCACCTGCCCGCACACCAAGGATGACCGTATTCTGTTGTCTGGCACCAAGGTGCGCTCGATGCTTTCCGAAGGTAAGGACCTGCCCGTCGAATTCAGCCGCCCCGAAGTCGCCAAGGTACTGCAGAAATACTACGCTGGTCTGAGCGCTGAAGAGAATGTCAAGGTTGAGCTGAAAGGCCATTCCGCAAAATAGTTTTTAAGGTTGGCCGGTTACGCAAGTAACTGGCCTTTGTTAATAGTAGTACTGTGATAACTACGAGGAGTAGAAGCAATGCCAACATTTGTACGTACAGAAAAATGTGATGGCTGCAAAGGTCAGGACAAAACTGCCTGCATGTATATTTGCCCGCACGACCTGATGAAGCTGGACAAAGATGGTTCCGAAACTGGTCACGCCATGAAGGCGTTCAACCAGGAACCGGAGCAGTGCTGGGAGTGCTACTCCTGCGTGA
>JAUYEK010000366.1 GCA_030691435.1 Sulfuricella sp.
TTATTTTGCGTGGCTAAACATAGCGTTTCACGATACGTCCGTCAATGGTCCAAGCGTACCGGGTATATGGTTTGTAAATATAAAAATTAGACAAGCCGGTTTACCGGGGATGCCCGAAACTTGTATAATATCGCTTTGGTAACAAGGATAAAAACATGCGTGTTCTGCAGAAAGCGCTGACCTTCGATGATGTTTTGCTGGTCCCTGCGTATTCCAACATTTTGCCCCGTGACGTAAGCCTCGCCACGCGGCTTACCCGAGAAATTTCCCTCAATATTCCCTTGATTTCGGCGGCGATGGATACCGTCACCGAAGCGCGCCTGGCGATCGCTCTGGCGCAGGAAGGGGGGGTCGGCATCGTTCACAAGAACATGACAGCTGCCGCGCAAGCCGCGCAGGTGGCCCGCGTGAAGCGCTTCGAGAGCGGCGTGGTAAAGGATCCGATCACCATTTCCCCGGAGATGACGGTTCGGGATGTATTGGTGCTGACCCGCCAGCACAGGATTTCCGGCCTGCCGGTGGTGGATAACGGTCATGTGGTCGGCATCATCACCAACCGCGACCTGCGCTTCGAGACCAACCTCGATCAGCCGATCAGGAATATCATGACGCCGCGAGACCGCCTGATTACGGTCAAGGAAGGCGCCAGCCGCGAGGAAGCCATGACGCTGATGCATAAATATCGCCTGGAGCGGGTATTGGTGATCAACGATGATTTCGAGCTGCGTGGCCTGATCACCGTCAAGGACATTCAGAAATCCACCGAGCATCCGCTGGCATGCAAGGACAGCCAGGGCAGGCTGAGGGTTGGCGCCGCAGTGGGCGTGGGCGAGGGTACCGAGGAGCGCGTTACCCTGCTGGCTGAAGCGGGTGTGGATGTGATCGTGGTGGATACCGCGCACGGCCATTCCCAAGGCGTACTGAGCCGGGTGAAGTGGGTAAAGGATAACTTCCCGCAGGTACAAGTGATCGGCGGCAATATTGCCACCGCGTCGGCGGCGCTGGCGCTGGCTGACCACGGCGCAGATGCAGTCAAGGTCGGCATCGGCCCGGGCTCGATTTGCACCACCCGTATTGTTGCAGGCGTCGGGGTGCCTCAGATTACGGCCATTGCCAATGTGGTGCAGGCGTTGAAAGGCAGCGGCGTGCCGGTAATCGCCGATGGCGGCATCCGCTATTCCGGCGATGTCGCCAAGGCGCTGGCAGCAGGCGCGGATTGCGTGATGCTGGGCGGGATGTTTGCCGGCACCGAGGAAGCCCCTGGCGAAATCGAGCTGTTCCAGGGCCGCTCCTACAAATCCTACCGCGGCATGGGATCGCTCGGCGCGATGCAGCAGGGTTCGAAAGACCGCTATTTCCAGGAAGCCGAAGCCAATGCCGACAAACTGGTGCCGGAAGGTATTGAAGGTCGGGTACCTTACAAGGGCAGCGTACTGTCGGTGATTCACCAGTTGAACGGCGGCGTGCGTTCGAGCATGGGTTATCTGGGTTGTTCGAGCATCGCCGAGGTACACGCCAAGGCCGAGTTCGTCGAGATCAGCTCGGCGGGCATCCGCGAGTCTCACGTCCACGACGTGCAGATCACCAAGGAAGCGCCTAACTACCATGTGGAGTGAGGCGTAAGGGGTGAGGGGTGAGGCGTAAAGCCTGCCCCTCCTGTTTCCCTCCTCACGTCTATCCCCTCACCCCTCACGGAAAAAACCATGCACCAGAAAATCCTCATCCTCGATTTCGGTTCCCAATACACCCAGCTGATTGCCCGTCGGGTGCGCGAATCCAGCGTTTACTGCGAGCTGCATCCCTACGATGTGAGCGAACAGTTCATCCGTGATTTCAAACCCCAGGGCATCATCCTCTCCGGCGGGCCGTCCTCGGTCTACGAGGAGGAAACGCCGCGCGCGCCGGACATCGTGTTCAATCTGGGCGTGCCGGTGCTCGGCATCTGCTACGGGATGCAGACCATGGCGGCGCAATTGGGCGGCAAGGTGGAAAATGCGTTACATCGCGAGTTCGGCTATGCCGAAGTGCGCGCACAGGGTCATTCCGCGCTGCTGCGCGATATTCAGGATCGGATCAACGAGGAAGGTCACGGCCTGCTCGACGTGTGGATGAGCCATGGCGACAAGGTGACGGAACTGCCGCCGGGCTTCAAGGCGATCAGCTCCAACGCGGCTACGCCGATCGCCGGCATGGCCGATGAGAGCCGCCATTTTTACGGCGTGCAGTTTCACCCCGAAGTGACCCATACCCTGCAGGGCAAGGCCCTGTTCGAGCGTTTCGTGCATGGTATCTGCGGTTGCGGCTACGACTGGAACATGCCGGATTATGTCGAGGAAGCGATCGGCAGGATCCGTTCCGAAGTGGGTACGGATGAAGTCATCCTCGGCCTGTCCGGCGGTGTGGACTCCTCGGTGGTGGCCGCCCTTCTGCATCGCGCCATCGGCACGCAGCTCACCTGTGTATTCGTGGATAACGGCCTGCTGCGCCTGAACGAGGCCGAGCAGGTGATGAAGACCTTCGCCGATAATCTTGGCGTCAAGGTCATCCATGTCGATGCCGGCGCGGAATTCATGAAGCATCTGGCTGGCGTGACCGACCCGGAACAGAAGCGCAAGATCATCGGCCGCGAATTCGTCGAAGTGTTTCAGAGCGAGTCGGCAAAACTGCCGAACGCCAAGTGGCTGGCGCAGGGGACGATCTACCCGGACGTGATTGAATCGGCCAGTTCCAAGACCAAGAAGGCCCATACCATCAAGTCGCACCACAATGTCGGCGGCCTGCCCGATACCCTGCATCTCAAGCTGCTGGAGCCGCTGCGGGAATTGTTCAAGGATGAGGTGCGCGAGCTCGGCGTTGCGCTCGGCCTGCCCCATGACATGGTATACCGTCATCCCTTCCCGGGCCCCGGCCTGGGGGTGCGCATCCTGGGCGAAGTGAAGCCGGAGTTCGCCGAACTGCTGCGCCGCGCCGATGCCATTTTCATCGAGGAGTTGCGTGCCTCGGGCTGGTATGAAAAAACCTCGCAGGCCTTCGCCGTATTTCTGCCCGTGAAAGCGGTGGGGGTGATGGGCGACGGCCGCACCTACGATTACGTCGTCGCGCTGCGCGCAGTACAGACCCAGGACTTCATGACCGCTCACTGGGCGGAGTTGCCCTATACCCTGCTCGGCAAGGTTTCCAACCGCATCATCAACGAAGTGCGCGGCATCAATCGCGTAGTCTATGATATCTGCGGCAAACCGCCCGGCACGATAGAGTGGGAGTGAGAGCGAGCCTGAGACCGTTCGCTTTTTCGTAAGGCCGACTCAACGGGCCCGACAGCAGAAGCTGGGAGCGGGTTTGATTTGTTTATTCGGCTGCTTGTTGGACCAATATCCACGGCCTGACCACCACTGCCCGTAAGGTGGTATCTGTTTCCAGCCAGCCTTTAGCCTGTGCATCGGATACCTTGCCGACTCGCTTCTCGAGCATCCATTGTTCGATCAGCGCCTTGTTGTCATTCGAGATTTGAATGGCGACTTCGACCAAATCCAGTTCTTCGCTAACCGCAATGACCGTTCCGGCGGCAAAAAAACGGAGCAGTTCTTTCCACGCAATTCGGGACGTTTCCCTATTCAGGCTGGCGCGGAGAATATCGTTTTGATGTTGTAACTCTGGCACTTGTTGCCTTCCTGTTTTCTGGGTTAATACCAGATAATCCATTAGAGCCAAAAACACCGCTGTAGGAGCGGCGCCCTCGCCGCGATTTGCGACCGCATTCGCGCCGAGGGCGCGCTCCTACAGAAGTGGCCCCATTCATTTGAACAGCAGCCTGAGTTTTTTAAGTGGAAACTCTGCTGATTCTCACGCTGCCAGTTTGACCGTCGGCAGCATCACGGCATA
>JAUYEK010000369.1 GCA_030691435.1 Sulfuricella sp.
TCATGTAGGTTGGGTTAGGCGCGGCTTTTTGCGCCGTAACCCAACAGACCTAAACCTTCCTTATAAATGTTGGTTTTGTCTTAGAGGCGCCTCACCCCTCTCCCCAACCCACACCCACAAGGGGAGAGGGGGCAAACGTGAAGGGCGCTTGTTCTGATCTGCCTTTCCAGCGCCCAGGCCACATGCTCCCGCACCAGCGCGGATGGGTGGTCGAGGCGCTCTTTCAGCACCGCTACCATTTCCTCTGAGGGCAATGCATTGCCCAGTCCGACGGCGATGTTGCGCAGCCAGCGTTCGTGGCCGATGCGGCGGATTGGGCTACCCGCCAGCCTGGCATCGAATTCTTCTTCACTCCAGCGGAAAAGTTCGGTCAGTTTTGCATCGTCCAGGCCATGGCGCACGGCGAAATCCGGCTCGCGCGTGAGCTGGCCGAATTTGTTCCACGGGCAGGCCAGCTGGCAGTCGTCGCAGCCGTAGACGCGATTGCCGATCAGGGGGCGGAGTTTCTCCGGGATGCTGCCTTTAAGCTCGATGGTGAGGTAGGAGATGCAGCGCCGTGCGTCCACCTGATAGGGTGCGATGATCGCATCGGTGGGGCAGGAGGTGATGCAGCTGGTGCAGGTGCCGCAGTGGCTTTGCTCGGATTCGTCGACGGGTAGCGGCAGATCGGTATAGATTTCACCGAGAAAAAACCATGACCCGACCGCGCGCGACAGCAGCAGCGAGTGCTTGCCGCGCCAGCCCAGTCCGCTTTTGCTGGCGAGTTCCACTTCCATCACCGGCGCGCTGTCGGTGAAAGCGCGGAACTGGAATGGGCCGATTTCGCGCTGGATTTTTTCCGCCAGCTTCTGCAGCCGGGCCCGGATCAGCTTGTGATAGTCGCGGCCCAGCGCATAGCGCGAGAGGTAGGCTTTGCTGCCGTCTGCCATGACCTCAATGCTGTCGCGCGCCTGGGGCGGGAAATAGGCCATGCGCGCCGTGATCACGCGCAGCGTGCCCGGCACCAGTTCCTGCGGACGGCTGCGCTTGACGCCGTGGTTTGCCATATAATCCATCTCGCCATGGCAGCCCTGCGCCAGCCATTCCAGCAGGCACGCTTCGGCCTGGCCGAGATCGGTGCCGGCGATGCCGATGGCCTGAAAGCCGAGTTCCATTCCCCAGGCCTTGATATTCGCGGCAATCTGCCGTAAATCCAGATGGGAGTAATCAGTGAGAGCGTTCACGTGCATAGTTTAGATGAAAACCGCCAGCCATCAACAATAACCCGCCATCTGGCCGATGAAGGCGCGACGGATGCGTTCGGCGCGGAACTGTCCAAGGTGCTGAAGCCGGGTCTGATGATTACCCTGAGCGGCGACCTTGGCGCCGGCAAGACCGCACTGGTGCGCGCCATGTTGCGCGCGCTTGGCTATCCTGGAAAAGTAAAAAGCCCGACTTATACGCTGGTTGAATTTTATGTGATTTCTAGCTTATACTTATATCACTTTGATTTTT
>JAUYEK010000371.1 GCA_030691435.1 Sulfuricella sp.
GAACAAATTTCTTGATGACATTCAACAGCGTTTCGTGCCCGGGGTTTTCCTTCAAGGCGGCGCGCCAGATTTTTTCTGCCTCTTCGCGCTTACCCAGTGCCCACAGAACTTCACCAAGATGCGCCGCGATTTCCGCATCGCGCTGACCGATGTAGGCGCGCCTCAGGGCGTCCTCGGCTTTTTCGAGTTGCCCCATGCGGTAATACACCCAACCCAGGCTGTCCATGACAAAAAAATCGTCCGGCGCCAGTTCGAGCGCCTTTTCGATCAGCTGCCGAGCCTCATCCAGACGCTCGGAGCGATCCGCCAGGGTGTATCCCAACGCATTGTAGGCGTGGGCGTAATCGGGCTTGATCTGGATCAGCTTGCGCAGATCCTGCTCGAGGATGTCGACCTTACCCAGCTTCTCCGCCGCCATCGCGTGGTCGTAGAGCAGATCAGGATAATTCGGCAGCTTCTCCAGCGCCTTGCCCAGCAACTCAAATGCCTCGCCGTAAGCCTTGGCATCCCGCAGCAACTGCGCTTCCGCCACGACCACCTGGACCCGCTGCTGGTTGTTCTGCACCGGAACCTGCCGGAGGTGCTGACGCGCCTCGGACAGCTTGCCCTGCTTGGCCAGCATGACCGCACGACGGATTTGCGCGGGAATATACTGCTCGCCCCGGCCGACCGAACCATACCAGTCCGCGGCTTCCTCGTAGCGCCCACGCTCATCGAACAGCTGGCCGAGATACATGCGCACCGTGGCTTCATCGCGGTATTGGCCGGCCAGCGCCTGTTTCAGGTACTTCTCCGCAGCATCGTAATCCTTGAGCTGCATCGCCAGCAGACCGACCGCCACGCTCACCTCGGGATTTCCGGGCAGATCGCCGAGCAGTTTTTCGAACTGGGCGCGCGCCGCGACGTATTGGCGGTCGCTCACCAGCAAACGGGCATAAGCCAGGCGCGCATCCTGCATTTTGGGATAATCGCCAAGCAGGCTCCGGTAAAACTCCAGCGTCTCGGGGATGGAGGTACGCTGCAGCAACTGGCCCTGGAAAAGCGCCGCCGCCTCCCAATTGGAACGAAGCCGCCTCGCCTCGCGAATTTCGCGCAGCGCCAGTTCATCCTTGCCCGCGCCCCATGCCGCATAGGCGATAGCGAAATGCGCTTCGGCGCGATTCAGATAGGGCGCGGCCAATTCCTGCACCAGAGCCAGGGTGGCCGGCTTATCCTGCTGCCGCGACAGCATCTGATTCAAATGCAGCAGCGCTGCACCCACGTTGTCGCCTTCTCCTGCCAGCAATTTCTCCAGATGGGGCTTGGCTTCCTGCAGGCGGCCGCTGTTCAGCAGTATCGCCGCCACAGCCTGCCGCGCCTGGGCTTCATCCGGGTCGGTCTGTTGCCACAGCGTGGCCGCCTCCAGCGCCTGGGCTTCGCGCCGCGACTGCAGGGCCATATCGGCGGCCCGCTTTGCCAGGCGCGGATCGCGAGTGGTTTTGGCCAGATCCAGCATGCCCTCGGTGGCCAGCCCCGGATCGCCACGCTGCCCGGCGATCTCCGAAACCAGGTACTGAAACAGGAGGGGGCCGGTCAAATCGACCTTGGGCAGTTCCGGGCTGCGCTCTGCGCGCTCCGGCACAGCGACGGGCTGGACGGCTTGTTTCGGCGACAGTTGGGCGCACCCGGCAGCAACCAGCGCGACGGGGGCCAGCAAGAGATATTTAAATTTCATCACAGGGATATAATAACCTAAGAACTGTCGTTATCCACAGATAAACACGGATTAACACAGATAAAACAATATGTTGCAGCAGATTTTCCATTCACCAGAAAGGTGTGCAAGACAAGATGAGCAAGGCAACTCATTGATAATCCGTGTATATCCGT
>JAUYEK010000397.1 GCA_030691435.1 Sulfuricella sp.
CAAGCTGAACGAGCATACCGACAAGATTGCTTGCCAGACCTGCCATATTCCGGAATTCGCGCGCGGCCAGGCCACCAAGATGACCTGGGACTGGTCGACTGCAGGCCAGCTCACGCCTGAAGGCAAGCCGATCACGAAGAAGGATAGCGCGGGACGCAACGCCTACGACAGCAAGAAGGGCGATTTCACCTGGGAAGACCACGTTATTCCGGAATACATCTGGTTCAACGGCAAAGTAAATTACACCCTGCGCGAGACCAAGCTGGACCCCAGCAAGGTCGTCAAGATCAACAGCTTCGAGGGCAGCCCAACCGATGGCAAGTCGTTGATCTGGCCGGTCAAGGTGTTCCGTGGCCAGCAGCCTTACGACTCCGTCAGCAACACGCTGCTGGTGCCGCACGTCTTCGGTGCCGACGGCGATTCATACTGGTCGAACTTCAACTGGGATAAAGCCCTGGAAGCCGGCATGAAAGCTGCCAACGCCCCCTACAGCGGCAAATATGGCTTCGTCAAAACCGAAATGAGCTGGCCGATCACCCACATGGTCGCACCCAAAGCCGATGCGCTCACCTGCGCCCAGTGCCATAGCAAGGATGGCCGTCTCAAGAACGTCAAAGGCGTCTATATGCCGGGCCGGGGCGACAACAGCCCGCTGCTCGACATGGCGGGCTGGGGACTCGCCCTGCTGACCCTGATCGGCGTGCTGATCCACGGCGCCGGCCGCATCTATGCCCACAGGAAAGGATAAGATCATGACCGTCGAAAGAATTTATGTTTTCAAACGCTTCGAGCGCTTCTGGCACTGGTCTCAGGCCACGCTCATCATCTTCATGCTGATTACCGGTTTCGAGGTGCATGGCTCTTACCACCTCTTCGGCTTCGGCAAGGCGGTGGATCTGCACACCCTCTCCGCCTGGTCGCTGATCGGCCTGTGGGTGTTCGCCATCTTCTGGCACTTCACCACGGGCGAGTGGAAGCAGTACATCCCGACCACGGACAAGGTGGTTGCCATGATCAAGTTCTATTCAGTCGGCAT
>JAUYEK010000398.1 GCA_030691435.1 Sulfuricella sp.
CGGCCGTCGAGCATTTCCGGGAAGCTGGTGTAATCGCCCACTTCGGTGACGGCCACGCCCGCATCCGCAAGCATTTTGGCGGTGCCGCCGGTGGACAGGATTTCCACGCCGAACTGACGCAGGGTCTTGGCGAATTCGAGGATGCCGGATTTATCGGAAACGCTGATCAGGGCGCGGCTGATTTTGGTCATGTTAAATTTTCCTAAAAGCGTTTTAGCCACGGATTAACACAGATGCACACGGATTTCTTTAAAATTCACCCTGCGAGTTTTACCTGCTTTTGGTGCATATCTGTGTAAATCTGTGTAATCCGTGGCTGGTTCTTTACTTGATACCGTGGATTTTCATTTTCTTGCGCAGGGTATTGCGGTTGAGGCCGAGGATTTCGGCGGCGCGGGTCTGGTTGCCTTGGGCGTGGTCGAGGATGACCTGGAGCAGCGGCTTTTCCACGCATCCCACCACCATCTCGTAGATGGCGCTGGGCTTTTCCCCGTCCAGATCCTTGAAGTAGCCGTCCAACGCCTTGCGTACGCAGGTTGAAATTTCGTTTTCGTTGATCATGCTGCCATCTCGTTTTCCATCATATAGGTATGTCCGGTCGACTCGGCAAAGAAGCGCTCGACGGAGTCAAGCTGCTCGCGGGTGGATTGCAACTGGTTCATGGCATGGCGGAACCCGGCGGAATCCGGCAGGCCCCGGGTGTACCAGGCAATGTGCTTGCGCGCCATGCGCACGCCGGTGTGCTCGCCGTAGAAGGCGTAAAGTTCATGCAGGTGGCTGTTCAGCAAGTCGTGGGTCTCGGCCACATCGGGGTGCGGCAGCAGTTCGCCGGTTTTGAGGTAATGGGCGATGTCGCGGAAAATCCACGGCCGGCCCTGAGCCGCGCGACCGATCATGACGGCGTCGGCCTTGGTGTAATCGAGCACGAATTTGGCTTTTTGCGGCGTGGTGATATCGCCGTTGGCGATCACCGGAATATGGATTTCAGCCTTGACCGCGGCGATGGTGTCGTACTCGGCGTCGCCGCTGTAGCCGCAGGCGCGGGTGCGGCCATGGATGGCCAGCGCCTGAATGCCGGAGGCCTCGGCGATGCGCGCCACGTTGATGGCGTTGCGGTTGTTCTTGTCCCAGCCGGTGCGGATCTTCAGGGTCACCGGCACATCCACCGCCTTCACCACCGCTTCCAGGATGCGCGCCACCAGAGGTTCGTTCTGCAGCAGCGCCGAACCGGCCTGGACGTTGCAGATTTTCTTCGCCGGGCAACCCATGTTGATGTCGATGATCTGGGCGCCGCGGTCCGCGTTGTACTTCGCCGCTTCCGCCAGCATCGCCGGATCGGCGCCGACGATCTGCACCGACACCGGCTCGGATTCCCCCACGTTGTCGGCCCGGCGCTTGGTTTTCTCGCTGCCATAGAGCAGGGAATTGGAGGCCACCATCTCCGAAACGGCAAGCCCCGCGCCGAAGCTGCGGCACAGCTTGCGGAAAGGACGGTCAGTCACCCCTGCCATGGGAGCGACGACCAAATTGCTATTCAGGGAATAGGGGCCGATTTTCATTGCTTATTTTTTGAGCGGGAAGGGCGGTATTGTAATCCCAAACCCGTTGCCGGGAAAGTGATTAACTCAAGGAAAAACCACATCAACTGATTGGGGTCGGCAAGCCGGTTTCCGGATTTGATCATGCCTTGATGTGGGGTGTGTCATGTCTGCGAGATGGCGCTTGTCGTGAAGAAGGATGTGGCGTTTAATTCTTGAAAAAATTCAAGCCACAGAGAGCACAGAGGTCACAGAGCGAAACCAGCGGGTTCGGCCACCGGTAGATCACCCAGCGCGATCCCTCCGAATGGGAACAAGGCAATGACTTCTCTGTGTTCTCTGTGACCTCTGTGGCTCCAGCTGTTTTTCAGGCGGCGCTGTAGCGTGCTATCGTTTGACCGGGGCAACCCAAAAATATGTGCTTCAATGAATGGTGTGCAGCAAAACCTTTGAGAGTGTAAATGTTTGAGACAGCGGGCATTGCCCTGGCAACTTTCTTTGCAACGGTCGCTCCGATAGATGTGGCGGCGATGTTCGCCGCCTTGACGGCAACAGCCGCCCCTGCGGAGCGGCGTTCCATCGCCATCCGCGGGATCGTGATCGCCACGCTGATCCTGCTGGTTTTTGCGCTGCTCGGCAAGTTTATGCTGGCCAGCCTGGGCATCTCGCTGGCGGCGCTGCGGACGGCAGGCGGCGTTTTGCTGCTGTTGATCAGCATCGATATGGTGTTTGCGCGCACCTCCGGCGCTACTTCGACGACGGACGAGGAAGACCGTGAGGCCGAACACAAGCACGACATCGCCGTGTTTCCGCTCGCCACCCCGCTGATTGCCGGCCCCGGCGCCATCGGCGCGGCCATCCTGCTGATGGCGAATGCCGAGGGGCATGTCACGCATCAGCTGATCGTCCTGGCCGCTCTCCTCGCCATCATGCTGCTGACCTTCGTCGCCATGCTAACCGCCAGCCAGCTCCACCGTTTTCTCGGCGTGACGGGCATGCAGGTGATCAACCGGATTTTCGGCATCCTGCTGTCCGCCCTGGCGGTACAGTTCGTGTTCGACGGCATCGCGCAGAGCGGTCTGCTGGGTAAGTAAGATTGAATCCTGCGGCATTGTTCCTTGTCGAGGTCAGTGCGCCTGCTCCCAGTTCGGTCCCACCCCCATATCCACAACCAGCGGCACGGCCAGACTGGCCACGCCGCACATCAGGCCGGGCAGTTCGCGCTGGACGATTTCCAGTTCGGTGTCGGGCACTTCCAGCACCAGTTCGTCATGCACCTGCATGATGATCAGGCTTTTCATGCGGTGCTTCTCCAGCCAGCCCTGCACCGCGATCATGGCGAGCTTGATCAGGTCGGCGGCGGTGCCCTGCATCGGCGCGTTGATCGCGGCGCGCTCGGCGGCCTGGCGGCGCATGCCGTTGGCGCCGCCGATTTCCGGCAGCCACAGGCGGCGGCCGAACACGGTTTCGACGTAGCCCTGCGCCTTGGCGGCTACACGGGTGCGCTCCATGTAGCGGGCCACGCCGGGGTAGCGGGCGAAGTAGCGCTCCATGTAGGCCTGGGCGGCGTTGCGCTCGATGCCCAGCTGCGAGGCCAGGCCGAATGCGGACATGCCGTAGATCAGGCCGAAGTTGATCACCTTGGCGTAGCGGCGCTGCTCGCTGCTGACTTCTTCCGGCGTGATGCCGAAGACTTCCGATGCGGTGGCGCGGTGGATGTCCTCGCCGGCGGCGAAGGCCTTGAGCAGGCTTTCGTCGCCCGACAGGTGGGCCATGATCCGAAGTTCGATCTGCGAGTAGTCGGCGGCGACGATGCGGCTGCCCGGCGGGGCGATGAAGGCTTCGCGGATGCGCCGTCCTTCCTGGGTGCGCACCGGGATATTCTGCAGGTTGGGGTCGGAGCTCGCCAGCCGCCCTGTTACCGCCACCGCCTGGTTGTAGCTGGTGTGGACGCGGCCGGTTTGCGGATCGACCCTACGCGGCAGCTTGTCGGTATAGGTGGACTTGAGCTTGGCCACGCCGCGGTATTCGAGCAGCAGCTTGGGCAGCGGGAAGTCCAGCGCCAGTTCCTGCAGCACGTCCTCGTCGGTGGAGGGGGCGCCGCTCGGGGTCTTCTTTTTCACCGGCAGCTTGAGCTGGTCGAACAGGATTTCCTGGATCTGCTTCGGGCTGTTGAGGTTGAAGGGCTGGCCCGCCAGCTGGTGCGCCTCCTTTTCCAGCCGCAGCATGCTGGTGCCGAGCTCGTGGCTTTGCTGGGCGAGCAGTTGGGTGTCGAGCAGCACCCCGTTGCGCTCCATGGTAAACAGCACGTCGAGCAGGGGCATTTCGATGTTGCGGTAAACGTAGCCCAGCTTGGCGTCGGGCTCGATTTGCGGGAACAAGTCCTGGTGCAGTTGCAGGGTGATGTCGGCATCCTCGGCGGCATAGCGGGTGGCGGTTTCGATGTCGACCTGGTCGAAGCCGATCTGCTTTGCGCCCTTGCCGGCGACTTCGGCATAGGTAATGGTCTTGGCGCCGAGGTGGCGCAGTGCCATGGAATCCATGTCGTGGGGCTTGTGGCTTTCGAGCACGTAGGATTGCAGCAGGGTGTCGTGGACGATGCCGTCGAGGACGATGCCGTGGTTGGCGAACACGTGCTTGTCGTACTTGAGGTTTTGCCCGAGCTTGGGCCGGGCCTTGCTTTCCAGCAGGGGTTTGAGCCGGCTCAGCACCGTTTCCCGATCAAGCTGCTGCGGCACGCCGGCATAGTGGTGGGCGAGCGGGATGTAGGCGGCACGATGCGGTTCCAGCGCCAGGGAGATGCCGACGATTTTCGCCGCCAGCGGATCGAGGCTGGTGGTTTCGGTGTCGACCGAAATCAGCTCGGCGCGCTCCAGGCGGTCGATCCAGGCCGACAGTTGATTTTCGGTGAGCACGGTTTCGTAGCTGGCTTGCGGCTGAAAAGCCAGCTCGCCCGCCAAGGGCTGTCCGCTGCCGACGGAAGGCTGAGAGCTGACCGCTGACAGCTCTCTCAGCCAGGTCTTGAACTCGCAGCGCTCGAACAGTTCGATCAGCTTGGGCGTGTCCTGCGGTTGCGGGCCGAGTTCGGTCAGTTCCACCGGCAGCGCCACGTCGCACTTGATGGTGACCAGCGCCCTGCCCTTGGGCAGCCAGTCCAGGGTGTTGCGCAGGTTTTCGCCGACCACGCCGCCGATCTCGTTGGCATGGGTGATCAGGTTATCGAGCGAGCCGTACTGGGCCAGCCATTTGACGGCGGTCTTCGGCCCGACCTTGTCCACGCCGGGCACGCCATCCACGGTGTCGCCGACCAGGGCGAGATAGTCGACGATGCGCGTGGCGGGCACGCCGAACTTGGTCGCGATGCCGGCCTCGTCGAGTTTTTCGTTGCTCATGGTGTTGACCAGGGAAACATGCGGATTGACCAGCTGCGCCATGTCCTTGTCGCCGGTCGAGATCACGGTGCGGATGCCCTGGCGCCAAGCCAGTTCGGCCAGGGTGCCGATGACGTCATCGGCTTCCACCCCACCCACCATCAATAGCGGCCAGCCCATGGCGCGGATCGCCTCGTGCAGCGGCTCGATCTGGCACGCCAGGTCATCCGGCATCGGCGGGCGGTGGGCCTTGTATTCCGGGTAGAGGTCGTCGCGGAAGGTTTTCCCCTTGGCGTCGAACACACAGGCGCTGTAATCGGCGTTATAATCCTTGTGCAGGCGGCGCAGCATGTTAAGCACGCCGTAGATCGCACCGGTCGGCTCGTTGTGGCGGTTGCGCAGATCCGGCAGCGCGTGAAAAGCGCGGTACAGGTAAGATGATCCGTCCACCAGCAGCAGCGTTTTTGTTTCCATTTGCGGTTAAACCTTTATGAACGGCTCAGAAAAAATCCCCAAAATGCAGGGCACGGACATTGCCGGGCACGCCTATTCCGCCAGGGAATCCTGGCGCGTGTTCGAGATTATGGCAGAATTCGTCGAGGCGACGGAGCGCCTGAGTTGCATCCGTCCGGCGGTAAGCATTTTCGGCAGCGCCCGCACCCCCGTCGATCATCATTATTACAAGCTCACCGAGGAAATTTCCCGGCTCTTGTCCGATGCCGGCTTCAGCGTGATTTCCGGCGGCGGCCCGGGCATCATGGAGGCGGCGAACAAAGGTGCCTTTTTCGGCAAATCCCCTAGCATCGGCCTGAACATCCAGCTGCCATTCGAGCAGCATACCAACCTCTACCAGAACATCAGCCAGACCTTCCGCCATTTCTTTGCGCGCAAGGTGATGTTCGTCAAGTTCGCCACGGCCTACGTCGTAATGCCGGGCGGCTTCGGCACCTTGGACGAGCTGATGGAAGCGTTGACCCTGGTGCAGACCGGCAAGACCCGCAAGATCCCGATCATCCTGGTGCATGAGCCCTACTGGCGCGGCTTGGTGGACTGGTTCAAGGACACCTTGGTCAAGGAGGGGACGATCGATGCGGACGACATGGACCTGATCCAGATCATCGACGAGCCCAAGGACGTGGTGGACGCGATCTTCAAGTACTATGAAACCCGCGGTTTCGAGCCTTCCGCCGCCGAGCGGGAAATGCTGCTCAGCCTGTAATGTATAATGGCCTTTCGTTTTAAGGAAAAAACATGCGCGCCCTGATCGCCCTATTGCTGATTGCCCTGACCCTGCCTGCCTATGCGGAAGGCGCCAAATCCCTGCCGAAGGATCTGCAGCCGGTGCCCGAGCCCCCGCCGGCGCCCGCCGGCATGGAGCTCGACCCGGCCTTCGAGCCGCAGGTGACCATCATCAAGCGCGGCGAGGAAAAGGTCGAGGAATACCGCATCGGCGGCAAGCTGTACATGCTGAAAGTCA
>JAUYEK010000400.1 GCA_030691435.1 Sulfuricella sp.
TCAAGGGCCGTATCGACGGCGCGGTGGCCAGCTCCGAAGCTACCGCCCAGCGCCTGCAAAGCCATGGCATCCCGGTTCTGGACCTGAACAGCGCCGGCGAGCTGGCGGTTTATGTCGACGGCGCCGACGAAATCACCGCGCATATGCACATGATCAAGGGCGGCGGCGGCGCGCTGACGCGGGAAAAGATCGTCGCCGCCTGCAGCAGGAAGTTCGTCTGCATCGCCGACGGCTCCAAGCTGGTCGGCATGCTCGGCAGCTTCCCCCTGCCGGTGGAAGTGATCCCTATGGCGCAAAGCTACGTCGCACGCGAGCTGGTCAAGCTCGGCGGCCAGCCGGTGTTGCGCCAGGGCTTCACCACCGACAACGGCAACATCATCCTCGACGTGCATGGCCTAAAAATCATGAACCCGGTGGAGCTGGAAACCCAGATCAACCAGATCACCGGGGTGGTGACCAACGGCCTGTTCGCCCGGAGACCGGCTGACGTGCTACTGCTCGGCACCAGCGAAGGGGTCAGGACACTGAAAGCTTAATGGCAAGGGCACCTCTAAAAATTCAGAGTTCGCCCAAATGCAAGGCGCGGAAAAAATTTCGCAGCGCAGCATATGGTTGATATGTAAGCAAGAAATTTTTTCCGCAACGCCGCAGTTGGGATGAAATCTGGATTTTTAGAGGTGCCCGGCAACAAAACTGTCATAATCGGCGCGTATATTTGAGAAGATGAACAAGAGGGAGAAACACCATGCTGCATGAACACACTTCCAAGCAATTCGATGCCGAGCTGGAAACCGTGCGTTCTCGAGTGCTGCAGATGGGCGGCTTGGTGGAAGAACAAATCGTCGACGCCATCGAAGCACTGCTCAACAGCAATCTCGATCTCGCCGACGCGGTCATCGCCAAGGATCTTCAGGTCAACGCCATGGAAGTGGAGATCGACGAAGCCTGCGCCCACATCATCGCACGCCGCCAGCCCACTGCCGGCGATTTGCGCATGGTGATGACGGTGATCAAGACCATCACCGACCTGGAGCGTATCGGCGACGAAGCCGAAAAAATCGCGCGCATGAGCAAGCTGATTTACCAGTCCAGTCGCCTGCCCACGCCACGCTTCACCGAGATCACGATAATGAGCGGCATCGTGCTGGAGATGCTGCGCAAATCGCTCGACGCCTTCGCCCGGCTCGACATCAACACTGCGGTTCAAGTACCTCGCCAGGATGTGCAGGTGGACGCCGCCTTCGTCTCCTGCATGCGCCACCTGATCACCTTCATGATGGAAGACCCGCGCACCATCTCCACCTCGCTCGACGTGCTGTTCGCCGCCAAGGCGATCGAACGCATCGGCGACCACGCCAAGAACATGTCCGAGTACGTGGTCTACATGGTCAAGGGCAAGGACGTACGCCACACTTCGCTTGAGGAAATCGAACGCGAAGTCGAATAGCTGTGCGTGAATATTCCACCGTCGCCGCGGTCGACCTCGGCTCCAACAGCTTCCGGCTGCAGGTCGCACGGGTGGTGGACGACCAGATCTACCCGCTGGACTCGCTGAAAGATACCGTCCGCCTTGGCGCCGGGCTGGGTGCGGATAAAACCCTCGATCAGGATACCTGCGACCGCGCGCTGGCCAGCCTTGGCCGCTTCGGCGAGCGCCTGCGCGGCCTGCCGCGCGACGCGGTGCGGGCGGTGGGCACCAACACCTTCCGCGTCGCCAAAAACGCCCAGGAATTCCTGCAGCAGGCCGAAGCCGCGCTCGGCTTCCCGATCGAGATCATCGCCGGTCGGGAGGAGGCGCGCCTGATCTACCTCGGCGTTTCCCACAGCCTGCCGGCTTCGAGCGATAAGCGCCTGGTGGTGGACATCGGCGGTGGCTCGACCGAGTTCATTATCGGCACCGGCTTGAAGCCACAACAGATGGAAAGCCTGTACATGGGCTGCGTCAGCTACAGCCAGCGCTATTTCCCCGACGGCAAGATCAGCAAGGGCGCGCTACGCCAGGCGGATCTCGCCGCCCGTGCCGAAGTGCAGGCGATTGCCGGCGAATTTTCCGCCGACCACTGGCAGCAGGCCATCGGCTCTTCCGGCACCGCCAAGGCGCTGTCCGAAATTTTGCAAATGAACGGCTACAGCGACAACGGCATTACCCCGGAAGGATTGGCCAAATTGCGCGATGCCATGCTCAAGGCAGGCGATTGCAGCAAACTGCAGCTGGCCGGCCTGCGCCCGGACCGGGTGCCCGTTCTGGGCGGTGGTTTCGCGATCATGGCGGCGATTTTTGCCGAACTGGATATCGCCTGCATGGGCGTGGCCGACAGTGCCTTGAGGGAAGGCGTGCTGTATGACCTGCTGGGCCGCTTCCACCGCCACGACATGCGCGAAACCACGGTGCGGCAATTCATGCGACGCTATCACGTCGACCCGGTGCAGGCCGGGCACGTCGGGCAGCTCGGCATCGACCTGTTGCGCCAGCTTGCAGGCGCACAGCCACTCGATCTGGAAACCGTCCTGCAACGCCTGTCCTGGGCTGCGCTCCTGCACGAGATCGGACTTTCCATCGCGCATAGCGGCTTCCACAAACATTCCGCCTACATCATCGAACACGCGGACATGCCCGGATTTTCCAAAAAAGAGCAGGCACAGCTCTCGCGCCTCGTCCTCGCCCAACGCGGCTCGCTCAACAAGGCGGCGCAACTTTTGCCGGACAACGAAGCCTGGGCACAGATTCTGGCCCTGCGCCTCGCGGTGCTGTTCTATCGCAGCCGCATAGATTTCGAGTTGCCGGAGATCCGTCTGGGATGGCATGGCTCCAGCTTCGAACTCACCCTGAGCAAGGACTGGCTCAACCGCAACCCTCTCACCGAAACCGCGCTGGAAAACGAAGCCAGGGAGTGGAAAAGCGCAGGGGTGCCACTGGGAATATCAGCGCTCCCCTAAGTGAGCTACAACGCATTTTGTGGCCTTTCGAATGCGAGCATGATGCACCTTTTCATCAACCCATAATCCGCAGATGACGCAGATACGCACAGATAAAACCCTGCTGAAACAGGGTGTTGGCAGATATATTTGCTTCGCCATCGGGGTGAGACGAACAATGGAGTCGACGCATTGAAATATCTGTGTTCATCTGTGGATGAATGATTTTTCCAGGGTAATTGAAATTGAACCCCACGTTTTTACCGGCCGCCAGCACGCCATTCTGACTACTGGACGCTCATCAGCTCCCCGCCCACAGCGGCCATTTGGACGGGCGGCATTTGCCATTCCGGCATGGGCGAGTGCGGAACATGGCTGGCAGGGTATTGCCGGCTGTTGATGTAGAGGCTGTTGCCCGGAATTTTCTTGGCCATTTTCTTGGTTTCCGCCGCCACAGTGGAAATTTCCATGTAAGACCGAAACATGCCCGGCTTGATTTGGGTTGCGCCTATCGAGAGGGCGGTCAGCGCATGGAATTCCTTTTCACCGCGGCGATTCTCGCTAATGTAGCCGCCTTTCTCACGATCTTCACCACTGAAAAATGGAGCAATGGCTTCGCCGAACTTTTCCAGCGCACGGTGGCAACGATCTTCCCAATCCGTGCTGCCGAACAGGATGATGAAATCGTCGCCGCCGATGTGGCCGAGGAAATCCAGCTCGGGGTCGCAGCATTCGAAAAGGATTTTGCCGGTCATCTTGATCAGTTCGTCCCCTTGGCTGAAGCCATAGACATCGTTGAAGGGTTTGAAATGATCGAGGTCGCAGTAGCAGGCGCAAAACGTCGCCTGATTGAACAGCAGCATGTCGATGTGTTCATTGATCGGCACATTGCCGGGCAACTGGGTGAGCGGGTTGGCGTAACGCGCGGCGCGAATCTGCATTTCCGTGAGTTCGCGCATCAGGTCGTGGCCGGTGCCGGTGCCGTGATACAGGCCGTTTTCGGTAATGATGAAGCCGTTGGAAAGATGGCGATGGTCGCCCCCCGCGAGGAGATAGCTTAACTCATGGATGGTAATGTTTTTATCTACGATCAACGGCTCGCTATCCATAAAGGTGTCGCAGGGTTTCTTGCCGTACAGCTCATGGCGGAATGGTCTGGCAAAGCGGTCGATCAGATGATGGCGGTTGATCAATCCGATCGGTATGTTCTCCCTGGTTACCACCACGGCATTCAGTTGCGCATCATTTTCAAACATGTCGAACACCAACTCGTTAGGCGTATCCGGCGTGACCCAGGGCGCCTTGATCAGTAATTTTCGCTCGACGATGCCAAGGGGGTGGCTGCTGCCCTCTTTCTCGCTGACGGCTTGAGGGCAAAACGACTTGGACACTTCGGCGGAAACCACCAGGGAGGGCGTCTCTGAAGGACGCGCAATGTGGTAGCCCTGCCCGAAATGCACGTCGAGGTCGCGCACCAGCAACAATTCGGCATGGGTTTCTATGCCTTCGGCGATGACCTGGCATCCCGAATCGGCAACATTTTTTTGCAACGACCTGACGAATTGCGCCTTGATCGAGTCCTTGTCGATGTTCTGGATAAAGTGCCGGCCGATTTTCACATAGTCGGGCCGCAATTCCGACCACATGCGCGGGCTGGAGAAACCTTCGCCAAGATCATCGACGGCAATT
Source organism: Sulfuricella sp. (assembly GCA_030691435.1). Taxonomy (GTDB): domain Bacteria; phylum Pseudomonadota; class Gammaproteobacteria; order Burkholderiales; family Sulfuricellaceae; genus Sulfuricella. The sequence continues at coordinate 4,606 of JAUYEK010000400.1, forward strand.
CTATAGCCCAGCGATTGGTAATGTGCGGCAACTTCCAGCAACATTTCCGGATTGTATTCGTAAACCGGTTCATTTCCGGTCAGCTCGATGACCACATTCTGCGGGTCTAAACCGCAATTCAGAACCGCAGCCAAGCTGCCATGGTCGCGGAATTTATCCTGAACCAGCACCTCCGGGCTGAAATTGATGAACAGATTGCCTGGCAGCTGGAGTTTGGCGAATTGCTCCACCACCACCTGGCAGCATAGTTTTTCAATTTCATGGGACAGGCCGGATTGGCGTGCCAGCTTCAGCAGTTTTACCGGGGAATGCAACTGGCTGTCGGACGGGCCGCGAATCAGGCCTTCGTAGCCAATGATCCAACCATTTTTCATATCGATGATCGGCTGGAACAGCGGGGTCAAGCTTTGGTGTTCGATAATATCGTAGACGGCGCGAAGCAGCCGGGTATGGTTTCCCAACCCGGGGTCTCCGTTGGGCAAGGCTGGATGGGCTGGCTTCGTGGCTGTCATGATTTTTCCCTGAAATACCAAATGCTTATGGCTAATTTAGCAGGCGGATGTGACTTATGTATGAAGAGCGAGATCCTAAAATTGTTTTCGCCTTTCACTTAATCCGCCAGCGCCAGTCCCGGCATCAGGCCGGGTTGCCGCTGCTGTCGCCATACCCCCGGCGCTGGGTGTTGCGTGGGGCTGGAAAGCCGGCTCGGGAGAACGGCGCCGGCGGTCAGCAGGGCGGTGCATTCTTCCGCGGGAAGCGGATGACTGAAAAAGTAGCCCTGGATTTCGTCGCAATCGCGCGCCACCAGGAATTCGGCTTGCTCCAGGGTTTCCACCCCTTCGGCGATGGTTTTCAGGCCCAGGCTGCGGGCCAGGGCGATGATGGCAATGGATATGCTGTCGTTGGTCGGATTCTGGCCGATGCCGCGCACAAAGGACTGGTCGATCTTCAGCGTGTCCAGCGGCAGGCGCGCGAGATAGCTCAGCGCCGAGTAACCGGTGCCGAAATCGTCGAGGGAGAGTTGCACCCCCATTTTTTTCAGGACATGCATGACGGCGACGATATCCTCGGTGTTTTTCACCAGCATCGATTCGGTCAGCTCCAGTTCCAGCATTGCCGGGTCGAGTCCGCTTTCGCGCAGGGCGTCGGCGACGCTGGGGACGAGTTGGGGATGTTCGAGCTGGCGGGCGGACAGGTTGACGGCGACGCGCACCGGCGGCAATCCCGCTTTCACCCATTCCTGGGCCTGGGCGCAAGCGGTGCGCAGCACCCATTCACCGATAGGGATGATCATGCCCGAGCGTTCCGCCAATGGAATGAATTGAGCTGGCGAAATGCTGCCATTTTCCGGATGGAACCAGCGCAGAAGTGCTTCCACACCCACGATGCGGCCGTTAATCGGGTTGACCTGGGGCTGGTAATAGAGTTTGAATTCTCCGCGTTCATAGGCATGGTGCAGATCGCTTTCCATGCCAAGCTGTTCGCGCGCGCGCAGGTCGAGATCCTCGGTGTAAAACTGGCTGGTCCCGCCACCGCGCTCCTTGGCGCGCTGCATGGCGGTATCCGCGCTGTGCAGCAGGGCCTCCGCGTCCGTGCCGTCTTGCTGGTAAACAGCGATGCCGATGCTGGCGGTAGCATAGAGGTCTCCCCCATCGGTTAAAATCACGGCGGCCACGCTATCGAGCAGCTTTTGAGCGATGCGCGCGCCATCGCGCACATGGCGGATATCGCGCAACAGGATGGAAAACTCGTCGCCGCCGGTGCGCGCCACCAGGTCGCTGTCGTAGAGGGTATCGGCAAGCCGTTTGGCGGCCTCCCGCAACAGCTGGTCGCCCATGGCGTGCCCCAGCGACTGGTTGATGGCCTTGAAGCGGTCGAGGCCGAGATGCATCACCGCGAAAGGCGGTTGGTCCCCGTGCTTGACCCGTTCGATAGCCTGGCGCAAGCGCTCACGGAATTGGGAGCGGTTAGCTAGCCCGGTCAGAACATCGATGCCGGCAATATTAAGCAACTGCTTTTCGGTGCGCTTGCGTTCAGTGATGTCCACGGCAAAAATCATGGCGCCGTGAGTGATTTCCTGGGAATTGTGCAATGGCGATGTCCACAGTTGCAGATCGAGTACGCTGCCATCGCAGCGCTGCTGGCCGGCGAGTTCGCGACCGTAAAGCACTTCGCCGTGGAGCGCCTGCTCGACCAGTTCCTGGAGCGATTCCTTGCCGCCAGGTGCGGGCATGAGCGGCAACGGTTGCCCGAGCACATCGACTTCGCTCCAGCCAAAGGTACGCGATGCGGCCTGGTTCCACAGAGTAACGCAGCCGCTCATGTCCACCGCCACGATGGCGAGCGGCGAGGCGTTGATCAGGGCGTTGAGCCGGTCGGTGTTCTTGTGCAGCGTGTTCTTGAGGCGGTGGCGCTCGGCCGTGGCGCGCAAAGACAGCAACCAGGCGGCCTCGCCGTTCCACTCCAGCGGGGTGACATGCATCTCCGCCGTGGTTTTACGATGGCGGGAGTGCACCACGTCGATTTCTCCGACTTCCCCTTCCCGGATCGGATGGCCGAACAGCTGTCCCATCAGTTCGCCGGGCGCGGCATAAAAAAGCTTTTCCGCGGCGGGGTTGGCATAAAGAATTTTCCCTCCTTCCTTGCCGACCATCAGCAGGCTTTCACTGCTTTTCTCCACCAGCGAGTGGAATAGCGCCTCGTTCGCCAGCAGTTTTTTGGCCCTCAGGGAGAAATCATCGACAAGTTCGGCCAACTGGCTCGCACTGAGTATCGAGTCCTGAATGCTGAATGCCGAGTGCTGAGTGCCGAGGGGGTTACTCAGCACTTTTAACTCAGGACTCAGGACTGTTTGTTCGTTTGACTCAGGACTCAGGGCTATTTGTTCGTTCATGCCAGGGTATCCAGGTTGACGGCCAGCAGGGAAATGTCGTCGTGGGGTTCCATCCCGCCGAGAAAGGCGATGACCGCAGCCTTGATCTGCCGGATCAGGGAGGAACTCGTGCAATCCATGCCCAGCGCGTCGGCCAGGCGGGAATCGCCGAATTCACGGCCATCCACGTTTTGCGCCTCGACCAGGCCGTCGCTATAGAGGATGGCGTGGCATATGCCCTGGGTGGAAACCGTGGCGGTCGAGGAATCGAAGCTTTTCTCATCCAGAATGCCTAACGGCAATTTATCGGAACTCAGGCGATGGACGATCTCTCGTTGCTCATTGATGAGCAAGATCGGCGGCAGGCCGCCATTCCACACGTCCACTTGGTTAGTCTGGGGAGCGATGTTGAGCAGGCTGGCGGAGCAAAATTGCCCCACCGGCAGAAGCCGGTGCAGCTTGCGGTTGATTTCGCTGGCGATGTCGCCGATGCCGAAGCCTTTTTTGGTCATGGCGTAGAAGATGTCCGAGGTAGGCAGAGCGCCGACTGCCGCCACCAAGCCGTGGCCGGTAAAATCGCCCAGCATGATGTGCAGGGTGTCTTCCGGCGTGCGCTCGAAAATCAGCAGGTCGCCGCTGAAGTGGCCGGCGGCGAGCGACCAGTGATGAAGATGGGGAGTTTCCTCCGATTTACGGTTGGTGATCGTATCGAACATGTGTTTGGCGAGTTTTATTTCCTGCCCGGTCAACGCGTGGAACTTCTCAAGCCGATGATAAAGTTCGTCCACACGCTCGAAGCCGGCGATTTTTGCCTTGAGCACAAAATGGTCATAGGGCGGGTCGATAAAATCATCCGCCTCGCTCTCAATAAAATTGGCCAAATTGATATGGTCTGAAATGGCGGTTACCAGGATGACCGGCACAAAGCGGTTGGGGCTCAATCGTTTGATCTCAGGTATGCAGCGATGGCCGCCAGCGCCAGGCAGTGAGGGTTCCAGCAAAACCAGATCGGGATGGCGCTCAGTAAACTGCACCAGCGTCTCTTCCCAAGTACCGGCTTGCAATATTTCATGCCCGTCCAGTTTCAGCATTTGGGTTAACTGGTTGCGGCCGATCGGGCTATGTTCAGCGATGAGAATTTTCATTTCTCCTTTCCCCCTTTGCTTTTCTGACGACAAGTTACAGGCAAGATTGGAAAAACGGGATGAATTTATTATGACCAAACCTCATGGTTGACATTACCATTAATACTGTAACGCTTTAAATACTAACGGTATATTTGTTTTTAACACGTCGCTTATGGCCTCGTTATTCCAGACTCATGGTAGATCTTAAATATTTGTGCAGTCGACGATTAATTATGACTGTCACATGTTTGTTACATAGCGCACATATCATAGCGGCACCGACCTTCATCAAATGACTTGAGGTGAGTTATGAATATTGCAGCGAACTTTGCGTCCACGCTTCCCCCCATTAATTTCATACTCTTGCCATCCACTGCACGATGCTGCGGCAATTGCTCGAAATGGAAGGGGCCGCGAGAGCGAAATGGGCGAAAAAGTTTTATTTGCATGGAAGGCGTTAAGGGATTTTGCCAACGTAGAAATCGGGATTTTGAATTTGATAAGCGTACGCTGACCTCGCCACTTTCCAACAGCGACTGTTCGCACTGGAAATTTTCACCCCACTAGACAAAATTGGATGGCTGTATTTTTTATTTTTAGGAGCTACTCTTGAACGACATGACTGTTTCTCCCCATCCCGCTCTCTCCGCCGACGAACTCCAGGCCATGAACTCCTACTGGCGCGCCTGCAACTACCTCGCCGCCGGGATGATTTATCTGCGCGATAATCCGCTGCTCAAGGAGCCGCTTCAGCCCGAGCACGTCAAGAGCCGCCTGCTGGGACATTGGGGGTCGAGTCCCGGCCT
>JAUYEK010000415.1 GCA_030691435.1 Sulfuricella sp.
CAGCGCTGGCTGTCACTGGTGGTGGTCAACCTGCAGCCGTCCGAGTTCATGAAACTGTTCGCGGTGCTGTACGCCGCCGATTACACGGTGCGCAAGGCGGCTTACATGGACAGCATCAAGAAGGGCTTCATGCCGATGTTCATGGTGATGCTGCTGGTCGGCGGCCTGCTGCTGCGCGAACCGGATTTCGGCGCTTTCGCCGTGATCACCAGCATCGCCATGGCGATTCTGTTCCTCGGCGGCATGAACTGGCGGCTGTTCGCCGGCCTCATTACCATGCTGCTGGTGGGCTTTTTGCTGCTGATCTGGACCTCGCCCTACCGCATGCAGCGCATCATCGGCTTCATGGATCCCTGGGCCGATCCCTATGGCAAGGGTTACCAGCTTTCCCACGCCCTGATCGCCTTCGGTCGCGGCGAATGGTACGGCGTCGGTCTGGGCGCGAGTGTCGAAAAACTGTTCTATCTGCCGGAAGCGCATACCGACTTCCTGCTCGCCGTGATCGCCGAAGAGCTCGGGTTCGCCGGCGTGGCCGTGGTGATCCTGCTGTTCGTCTGGCTGACTGTCCGCGCTTTCTCCATCGGTCGCCAGGCAGCCGGGCTCGACCGCCATTTTGCCGCGCTGGTGGCCTACGGCATCGGCATCTGGTTGGCGGTGCAGGCGATCATCAATATGGGCGTGAATATGGGCCTGCTGCCGACCAAGGGCCTGACTTTGCCGCTGCTGTCATACGGCGGCAGCGGAATCGTCGCCAACTGCACCGCCATCGGAGTGCTGCTGCGGGTGGACTGGGAGAATAGACAGGTCATGAAGGGATACACGGTATGAGCGAACCACAGGTGAGGGGTGAGGGGTTAGGGGTGAGGGGTAAACCCCCCCGCCGCGCCGCCTTTGACTCTACGCCTCACTCCTCACCCCTTACCCCTCACGGGGTTTCACGAACCATCCTGATCATGGCGGGCGGCACCGGCGGGCACGTGTTCCCGGCATTGGCGGTGGCCGACTATCTGCGTCTGAAAGACTGGAAAGTGGTGTGGCTGGGTACCCGCGCCGGCATGGAAGCGCGGCTGGTGCCGGAAAAAGGTTACGAAATGGCCTGGGTTAAATTCGCCGGCATGCGCGGCAAGGGCGTGCTGCGCTGGGCGGCGTTGCCGCTCATGCTGCTGTTGGCGATGTGGCAGAGCGCGGCGGCGATTTTCCGTATTCGCCCCGACGTGGTGCTCGGCATGGGCGGCTTCACGGCTTTTCCCGGCGGCCTGATGGCTTCCCTGCTGGCCAAGCCCCTGGTGATCCACGAGCAGAACTCGGTGGCCGGGCTGACCAACCGGGTGCTGGCCTGCCTCGCCGATCGCGTCCTGGTGGCTTTCCCGTCGGCCTTCAACAACCCCGGCGACAAGCCGCTCGGTTGCCGAAAGCCGGCGATGACCTGGTGCGGCAACCCGGTGCGCGCCGATATCGCCGCCTTGCCTGCACCGGAACAACGGATGGCCGGCCGCCAAGGCAGACTGCGCCTGCTGGTGGTGGGCGGCAGCCTGGGTGCGGCGGCGTTGAACGATGCAGTGCCGCAGGCGTTGGCGCTGATTGCAGAAGGCGACCGCCCCGAGGTGATCCATCAGTCCGGCGCCAGGAACCTGGAAAAGCTCAGGGCCAACTATGCCGCTGCCGGTATCGCCGCTGACTCTCGCGCCTTCATCGACGACATGGCCCAAATGTATGCCTGGTGCGACGTGATCGTGTGCCGGGCGGGCGCGTTGACCCTGGCCGAAGTGACTGCCGCCGGCGTGGCCAGCGTGCTGGTGCCTTACCCGCATGCGGTGGACGACCATCAGACTGGCAACGCCCGTTTCCTGAGCGAGAATGGCGCGGCGGTGCTGCTGCCGCAGACCGAATTGAACGCGGAAAAACTGGCGGAACTGCTGCATGGTTTTACCCGCGAGAAGTTGCTGGCGATGGCGCAAGCCGCAAAAAAATTGGCCAAGCCGGAAGCCACGGCGGATGTGGCAAGGGTGTGCATGGAGCTGGCAGGATGAAACATAAAGTCAAAAACGTTCATTTCGTAGGCATCGGCGGTGTAGGCATGAGCGGTATCGCCGAAGTGCTGCTCAACCTCGGTTACGAGGTGAGCGGTTCCGATCTGGGCGACAACGTCGCCACACGCCGGCTGAAGAGTCTGGGCGCCCAGGTGTATCACGGTCACGCCGCCGAGAATCTGGAGCGCGCCGATGTGGTGGTGATATCCACTGCGGTCCAGGCCGACAACCCGGAGGTGGCGGCAGCGCGGGAGCGCAACATCCCGGTGGTGCCGCGCGCCATGATGCTGGCGGAGCTGATGCGCTTCAAGCAGGGCATCGCGGTGGCCGGCACCCACGGCAAGACCACGACCACCAGCCTGATCGCCAGCATACTCGGCGAGGCGGGCATGGACCCGACGTTCGTTATCGGCGGCAAGCTGGAGGCGGCCG
>JAUYEK010000424.1 GCA_030691435.1 Sulfuricella sp.
AGAGGGTTGGCCGCGATTTGCGACCACATTCGCGCCGAGGGCGGCGCTCCTACAGGCACGAACATTCCAATGGATAATCCGGGTTTAACGCAAATGCATTTTTGCCACGAGGAATAATTTGAAGCAATCCGACAGCCTGCAACGTTTTATGTTCGAGCACGCCGCCGTGCGCGGAGAGATCATTCATCTGGATGCGACCTGGAAGGCCGTGCTGGATCGGCGCGATTACCCGCCGGCGTTGCGCGCTGTGCTCGGCGAGCTGATGGCGGCAGCGGCGCTGCTTTCCGCCACGCTTAAATTTTCGGGTTCGCTGATCATGCAAATTCAGGGCGGCGGGCCGGTCAGGCTGCTGGTGGTGGAATGCGGCGCCGACCTGACGATGCGGGCCATGGCTCATTGGGATGGCGATCTGGCCGAAGGCGCGGCCTTGCCAGAACTGGTGGGCGAGGGGCGGTTCGTGATCACCATCGACCCGAAGAAGGGCCGACAGACTTATCAGGGCATTGTCGATCTGGAAGGCGGCAGCGTGGCAGCCGTGCTGGAAAATTACATGCGTCGTTCCGAGCAGCTCGATACGCGGATCTGGCTCGCTTCCGACAGCCACGGCGCGGCGGGCCTGCTGCTGCAGAAAATGCCCGGCGGTCCGGAGGCCGATACGGATGCCTGGAACCGCGCCATGCATCTCGGCGCCACCGTCAAGCCGCGGGAACTGCTCGATTTGCCGGCACGCGAGATCATCCATCGCCTGTTCCATGAGGAAGACATCCGCCTGTTCGACAGCTCGCCGGTGCATTTCGGCTGCACCTGCTCGCGCGAGCGGGTTGCCAATACCTTGCGCATGCTGGGCCACGACGAAGTCCGCTCCCTGCTGGAGGAAACCGGCTACATCGAGGCCGACTGCGAGTTCTGCAACCACCATTACGTGTTCGATGCGGTGGATGCGGAGCAGGTATTCGCCAGTGATGTAGCCGGCCCGGCCAGCCACACCCGGCACTGACATGACCGCCGCCCGGAAAGCCATCATCCTCGGCGCTGCGGGGCGCGACTTCCACAATTTCAACGTGTTTTTCCGCGACCATACCGGTTACGAGGTGGTCGCCTTCACCGCCACCCAGATTCCCTATATCGAGCATCGCACCTATCCCGCTACCCTGGCGGGGCCGCGCTATCCTGCCGGTATCCCGATTTTTCCGGAAAGCGAACTGCCCGACCTGATCCGCCGCTTCGGCGTACAGGACGTGTTCTTCGCCTACAGCGACGTGCGCCACGAGCAGGTGATGCACCTCGCCGCGCTGGCCTTTGCCTGCGGCGCCTCGTTTCACCTGCTCGGGCCGGACGACACCATGCTCAAGGCCGGCAAGCCGGTGATCGCGGTGGTCGCGGCGCGCACCGGTGCGGGCAAGAGCACGGTCACGCGCTATCTGCGGGCGGCGTTTGCCGTATCGGGCCTGAAGGCGGTGGCGGTGCGCCATCCGATGCCTTACGGGCGCTTCGACAAGGCGGTCGAGCGCTACGCCACGACGGAGGACGTGATTCGCTCCGGCATCACCGTCGAGGAAATGGAAGAATACCAGCAGCACGTCGACGAGGGCGGGGTGGTGTTCGCCGGCGTGGATTACGGCCAGGTGCTGGCATGTGCCGAGGCCGAGGCTGATGTCATCCTGTGGGATGGCGGCAACAACGACATGGCCTTCTACCGTCCCGATCTCACTATTGCCGTGCTCGACCCGCTGCGGCCGGGAGAGGAAGCGGGATATTTCCCGGGCGAGGCGAATGTCCGCGCGGCGGACATCATCGTTATCAACAAGGTCAATGCCGCGTCTGAGGCTGATGTCGAGCGCGCCAGGGCGGCGGCGCAGGCGCTCAACCCGGCCGCGCCGGTGGTGCTGATGGCGTCCGAAGCGATGCTGGACCGGCCGGAACTGGTGCGCGGCAAGAATGTGCTGGTGGTGGAGGACGGCCCATCGGTGACGCACGGCGGCCTGCCCGAGGCGGTGGGCGCCTGGGCGGCGCGCCGACTCGGTGCGAGCTTGGTGGATCCTCGCCCCTACGCCGTCGGCTCACTGCGCGAGGTGTATGAGAAATATCCACAGCTGGGTTCGGTGCTGCCCGCCCTAGGTTACAGCACCGGGCAGCTGGAGGAGTTGCGCCGATCCATCGAGCAGGTGCCGTGCGACGCGGTGGTGCTGGGTACACCGGCCAATCTTGCCGTAGTGGTGGGGATAACCAAACCGGTGGCGCGGGTCAGGTTCGTGGCCGAAGACGTATCGCACCCCACGTTGCAGGCGCTGGTCCTGGAGCGAATCAAGGGGACTGGCGGCGCCTGAGGATGTGATGAACGAAGACGACACGAAATTACGTATCGACAAATGGCTGTGGGCGGCGCGTTTTTTCAAGACGCGCTCGCTGGCAGCGGAGGCGGTCGAAGGCGGCAAGGCGCATCTCAACGGAGTGCGCGTCAAGCCGGCGAAAACCGTCAGCATCGGCGACACGCTCGAAATCAGAATAGGTCCGTTCCAGTTCATCGTCGTCGTCTGCGGCCTTTCCCCACGCCGCGGCCCGGCCAGCGAGGCGGCGAAGCTTTACCGGGAAACCGGGGAAAGCCGCTCCGCGCGCGAGGCGCTGGCGGCGCAGTTGAAGGCGGAGGCCGTTCACGGCGAGGAGCGCCAGGGTCGCCCCACCAAGCGCGACCGGCGCCACATCGTCCGCTTTACCGGCGGCTAAAGCCTGGAGACTTCGGGGCGCAATTCGGCGAACGAATCGCCCGGCCGGTAGGAGAATCGAACCTGGATGCGGTCTCCCGCCTGGACGGACAGCGGATTATCCAGCGGCAGTACCAGGTACTGGTTGATCCAGTCGATGGTGCTTTGTTCCGCAACCTGGATGGCGAGGATATTCTTGGTGATGAAGCGCAGGGCGTTCATCCGACCGGCGCTGTGGGTGATGATTACGTCATCCCAGGCGCAGGACTCGGGCAGCGCCTCGTCGTAACACAGCATCTGGTAGATGGCGGGCTCGCCCAGTTCACGGGTGTCCGGCTGGATCGCGGTCGGATGCTGGAACAGTATGGTCGGGGCGTAATACCCCGCGAAGTCGAAGCGCTGCTCTACTGGCTGCACCGCCTGTATCATCGCTTCCGGCACAAAAATCGGCAGGGGTGTGCCGAATTTCCGAAGGTAGCGTTCCTTGAATGAGGCGATCACCGCGATTTGCTTTTCCCGCAGCATGGCGACGTGGATCATTTCGCAAATGACGACATCAACAGGTTCGGGAGGGAGATAGTCGAAGGCATCCGCTTCCACTACTTCGATTCGTTCGGAATAAGGGTTGAGCGGCAGTATCCGTCGCGCCTCCCTGACCAGTTCCGGGTTTTTTTCCACGCACCAGACTTTGGCGGCGTTTTTGGCGGCAAAGAATGACAGCACGCCGGTTCCTCCGCCCAGGTCCAGAACGCGTGCGCCGGGTTTCACAGCATGTTCGATCGCCGCCTTGAAGCCCGTCATGCGCGCGGTATCGTTCAGCATGTTGTAGTGGTAATGCAGGGGAATGAACTGGCCGATTTCCAGCGGGTCTTGTGGCGGATTCATGACGGGGGGATTCTTTTTTATGGGATAAACGCATAGTGCTGCCAGGCGGCGATATTTGCAACCATGCCTGCCCATGCGGTTGAGCTGGCGCGTTTAGAACACTTCCCGCGTTTCCAGGAACCTGATCTCCGGGAAGCGTTCCTGGGTCAGGTTCAGGTTGACCCGGTTCGGCGCCAGGTAGACATAATCGTCGGCGTTATCCAGCGCGACGTTGAAGCCGTGCTTGTCGGCGAGTTTCTTCAGCTCCGCTTCCGGGCCGCGCAGCCAGCGCGCGGTGGCGACATCGTAAGGCTCGAACAGCACGTCAACCCCATATTCGAATTGCAGGCGGTGCGCCACCACGTCGAACTGCAACATGCCGACCGCGCCCAGGATCAGGTCGTTGCTGGCGATTGGCCGGAACAACTGGGTCGCGCCTTCTTCCGCCAATTGATGCAAGCCCTTCTGCAACTGCTTCATCTTCAGCGGGTTCCTGATCCGGGCGCGGCGGAATATTTCCGGCGCAAAGGACGGAATCCCGGTGAATTTCAAGTCCTCGCCCTCGCTGAAGGCGTCGCCCAGCTTGATCGTGCCGTGGTTGGGGATGCCGATGATGTCGCCGGCGTAGGCTTCGTCGGCGGTATTGCGGTCCTGCGCCATGAAGGTAATGGCGTTGCTCACCGTGAACAGTTTGCCGCTCGTCACCTGCTTGAGTTTCATGCCGCGGTCGAAGCGCCCGGAGCAGATGCGGATAAAAGCGATACGGTCACGGTGCTTGGGGTCCATGTTGGCCTGGATCTTGAACACGAAGCCGCTGAATTTGGGTTCGTCGGGTTCCACCGCGCGGCTTTGCGCCGGGCGCGCCAGGGGGGCGGGGGAGAGATCGACGATGGCGTCCAGCAAGGACTGTACGCCGAAGTTGTTCATCGCCGAGCCGAAGAAAACCGGTGTTTGCTTGCCGGCGAGGTAGGCCTCGCGGTCGAAGGCGTGGGAAGCGCCGCGCACCAGTTCGATGTCGATGCGCAGTTCATCGGCCTGATCGCCGATCAGTTCGTCCAGGCGCGGGTTGGCTATGCCCTGGATGATTTCCGAGGTGCCTTTTTCGGCATTCGGGTCGAACACCGACACGACATCGTTGTAAAGGTGATAAGTACCGCGGAAACGCTTGCCCATGCCGATCGGCCAAGTCATCGGCGCGCACTGGATTTGCAGCACCGACTCGATTTCATCGAGCAGGTCGATAGGCTCTTTTCCCTCGCGATCCAGCTT
>JAUYEK010000425.1 GCA_030691435.1 Sulfuricella sp.
GCACGGGCACAGGCTGGTGACCGGCACCACCACTTTCATGGTGAGCTGGTACTGGCCCTGGGTGATTTCGCCGATGAAGGTGACGTCATAGTCGAGCAGGCTCTGCACGCCGGAAACCGGGGCCTTCTTGTTGATGAAGTAGGGAAAACTCATCTCGACGTGGCCGGACTCGGCTTCCAGCCGCTGCACCATCTCGCGCAGCATGGTTTCGAACGATTCCACCGAAATCTCGCGCTCGTTGCTGTCGCTGTTGAGAATCTCAACGAAGCGCGACATGTGCGTGCCCTTGAAGTTATGCGGCAGATAGACGTTCATGTTGAACATGGCGATGGTGTGCTGCACGCCCTCGCTCTTGTCTGCAACCCTGACCGGATGGCGGATGGATTTGATGCCCACCTTGTCGATGGCAATCTGACGGGAATCCGCGTAGTTCTGCACATCGGCGATGGCGTCTTTGTCACAGACGGGGGCGCTCACATCGCAAGTCTCATTGCAGTTGCTCATGATTTATTCCTTGAATTTATTTAGTTTGGTAGGGTGGGCACGTTTTTGTGCCCACGCGGAGAATTCGGTTACATGGAGCCGCATAAGCGTACTCGCACCGCGCGGACAATGCCGTCCTGGTCCAGACCGCAGGCCGCCAGCAATTTGGCCGGATCGCCATGTTCGACGAAACGGTCGGGCAGACCGAGTTGCAGCACCGGCACCGTCACGTTCTGACTCACCAGAAACTCAAGTACGGCGCTGCCCGCACCGCCCATCACCGCGTTTTCTTCGACGGTAACGAGCAGGCCATGGGTTTGCGCCAGGTGTAGCGTCAACGCCTCGTCCAGCGGCTTGACGAAGCGCATGTTGGCGACCGTGGCATTGAGTTCTTCGGCCGCGGCCAGTGCCGGCGCAAGCATGCTGCCGAAGGCGAGTATGGCGATTTTTTCGCCCTCGCGCCGGATTTCGCCCTTGCCCATCGGCAGTGCCTGCATTTCCTGCTGAATGGCGACACCCGTGCCGCCGCCGCGCGGGTAGCGCACCGCCGACGGGCCGTTGTGCATAAAGGCAGTGTAGAGCATCTGGCGGCACTCGTTCTCGTCCGATGGCGCCATCACCAGCATGTTGGGTACACAGCGCAAAAAGGACAGGTCGAAGCTGCCGGCATGGGTCGGGCCATCGGCACCGACCAGACCGGCACGGTCTATCGCCAGCACGATGGGTAGACCTTGCAAAGCGATGTCGTGAATCAACTGGTCGTACGCGCGCTGCAGAAAGGTCGAATAGATCGCCACCACCGGCTTCATGCCTTCGCAGGCGATGCCGGCGGCAAAAGTCAGCGCGTGCTGCTCGGCGATGCCGACATCGAAATAGCGCTTGGGGTATTCCTGGGCGAAGCGCACCATGCCGGAGCCTTCGCACATCGCCGGGGTAATCCCGACCAGGCGCGAGTCCTGCGCCGCCATGTCGCACAGCCAGTCGCCGAATACCTGGGTGTAGGTAAGCTTGGCGCCGGGCTTGGCGTCCATCACCCCGTCCTCGGGGTTGAACTTGGCCACGCCGTGGTAACGGCAGGGATCCTCTTCGGCCAGCTTGTAGCCCTTGCCCTTCTGCGTCACGATGTGCAGCAGCTGCGGCCCCTGGAGCTGCTTCAGGTTGCCCAGCGTGGTCACCAGCACGTCGAGGTCGTGGCCGTCGATCGGGCCGATGTAGTTGAAGCCGAATTCCTCGAACAGGGTGCCGGGAATGACCATGCCCTTCATGTGCTCCTCGGCGCGCTTGGCCAATTCCCAGATCGGCGGGGCGACGCCGCCCAGCACTTTTTCGCTGGCGCGCCTGGCTGCGGCGTAAAAGCGCCCGGACATGAGCTTGGCGAGGTAATTGTTGAGCGCGCCGACATTGGCCGAGATCGACATATCGTTGTCGTTCAGCACCACCAGGAGATTGGCGTCCATCGCTCCGGCGTTGTTGAGCGCCTCGAACGCCATGCCGCCGGTCATCGCGCCGTCGCCGATGATCGCCACCGCGCGCCGGTCGCTGCCTTCCGCCTGAGCCGCAACCGCCATGCCGAGCGCGGCGCTGATCGAGGTGCTGGAATGGCCGGCGCCGAAAGCGTCGTATTCGCTCTCGGCGCGCTTGGGGAAACCGGCGATGCCGCCGAGCTGGCGCAGGTTGGCCATGGCTTCGCGCCGCCCAGTCAAAATCTTGTGGGAATAGGTCTGGTGGCCGACATCCCACACCAGCCGGTCGTCCGGGGTGTTGAACACGTAATGCAGGGCGACGGTCAGCTCCACCGCGCCCAGATTGGAGGCCAGGTGGCCGCCGGACTTGCTCACGCTTTCGATCAGAAAGCTGCGCAGCTCATCGGCGAGCTGGGGCAGCTGCTTGCGGTCGAGGGCGCGCAACTCTGCGGGGGCGTTGATGGCTTCGAGGAGGGGGTACTTACCTGGCACAAAAATCCTTCAACCTAGATGGGTAGGGTGGGCACGTTTTTGTGCCCACGCGGAACATTCCGCTGACTG
>JAUYEK010000431.1 GCA_030691435.1 Sulfuricella sp.
CGGAAATTCCGGATGCCGAGTACGACAAGCTGTTCCGCGAACTCGAGCGGCTGGAGGCGGAATATCCGCTGCTCGCCACGCCCGATTCCCCCACCCGGCGCGTTGGCGCCGCGCCCCTCGCCGAATTTTCCCAGCTGACCCACCGCGTGCCCATGCTTTCCCTCAACAATGCGTTCGAGGATGAAGAGGTGGCGGCATTCGACCGGCGCGTGCGGGAGGGTCTCGGCGCCGAGATGGCGGAATATGCGGTAGACCCCAAATTCGACGGCCTGGCGATCAGCCTGGTCTATGAAAATGGCATCCTGGTTCAAGGTGCGACGCGGGGCGACGGCTACACCGGCGAGGAGGTGACCACCAATCTGAGGACGATCAAGGCCATTCCGCTCCGGCTCCATACGGTGAACCCGCCGCAACTGCTTGAAGTGCGCGGTGAGGTGCTGATACTCAAGGCGGACTTCGAAAAGCTTAACCGCCAGCAGCAGAACAAGGGCGAAAAGGAATTCGCCAACCCGCGCAACGCCGCCGCCGGTTCGCTGCGCCAGCTCGACCCGCGCATTACGGCCACGCGCCCGCTGACCTTCTTTGCCTATGGCCTGGGTAGTGTCGAGGGGGTGAATTTGCCGCGCAAATTAAGCGCTGTCATGGATTATCTGGCAACGCTGAGAGTGCCGGTTTGCCGTGAGCGCAGGGTGGTGCAGGGGGTTGAAGGGCTGCTCGACTACTACCGCATGATCGGAGCCCGGCGCGACGGTCTGCCCTACGATATCGACGGCGTGGTGTACAAGGTCAACGACCTGGATAGCCAGGAGCGGTTGGGGTACGTCGCGCGCGCGCCGCGTTTCGCCGTCGCCCACAAATTCCCGGCGCAGGAAGCGACGACCGAGCTGCTGGGGATCGACGTGCAAGTCGGGCGAACAGGGGCGCTGACCCCGGTGGCGCGGTTGAAGCCGGTTTTCGTTGGCGGGGCGACGGTATCCAACGCCACTCTGCACAACGAGGATGAAATTCGCCGCAAGGATGTGCGCATCGGCGACACCGTGATCGTGCGCCGCGCCGGTGACGTCATCCCGGAGGTGGTGGGCGTCGTGCCGGGAATGCGTCATCCCGGAGCGCAGGAATATAGTTTGCTGGAACAATATCCGGTGTGCCCGGTGTGCGGCTCCCATGTCATCCGCCTGCCGGACGAGTCGGCGGCGCGCTGCAGCGGCGGGCTGTTCTGCCCGGCGCAACGCAAACAGGCTATCCTCCATTTCGCCAGCCGCCGCGCCATGGATATCGAGGGCATGGGCGACAAGCTGGTGGATCAGCTGGTGGACAAGGAACTGATCCACACCCCGGCCGATCTGTATAAATTAGGCATGGATACCCTGGCCAATCTCGATCGCATGGCGGAAAAATCCGCGCGCAATACGCTGGCGGCGATTGAAGCCAGCAAGAACACCACCCTGGCGCGGTTCATTTTCGCCCTGGGCATCCGCAACGTGGGCGAGGCTACAGCCAAGGATCTGGCGCGCCATTTCGGCGGCCTCGACGCACTGATGGCGGCGGACGAGGGTGCATTGCAACAGGTGCCGGACGTGGGGCCGGTGGTGGCGCAGAGCATCGCCCAGTTTTTTGCCGAGCCGCACAATCTCGAGGTGATCGCCCAGCTTATCGCCGCCGGTGTGCATTGGGAGGAGGGCGCGGGGTCGCCAATCAGCACTAGCCCGATCAGCGGGAAAACCTTCGTGCTGACCGGAACCCTGCCGAGCTTGACACGGGATGAAGCCAAGGAAAGAATCGAGGCTTTGGGCGGCAAGGTGAGCGGCAGCGTGTCGAAGAAGACCGATTATGTGGTGGCCGGCGCAGAGGCGGGCAGCAAGCTGGTCAAGGCTCAGGAGTTGGGTGTTACGGTATTGGACGAAGCGGGTTTGATGGAGTTGTTATTGTCCTGAAATGCCGGTAGCTCCCTCCCCCTCTCCCCCTCT
>JAUYEK010000306.1 GCA_030691435.1 Sulfuricella sp.
CCCACCATGGCGGAGTGCGACACCTGCCACGGCACAGGCGCCAAGGCCGGCTCCAAGCCGGAAACCTGCACCACTTGCGCCGGCCACGGCCAGGTGCGGATGCAGCAGGGATTCTTCTCGATCCAGCAGGCCTGCCCGAAATGCCACGGCAGCGGCAAGGTGATCGCCCACCCCTGCAGCACCTGCTCGGGCAGCGGGCGCGTCAAGCAGTACAAGACCCTGGCGGTAAAAATCCCCTCGGGTGTCGACGAAGGCGACCGCATCCGCCTCTCTGGCGAAGGCGAAGCCGGTGTCAACGGCGGCCCGCCGGGCGACCTCTATGTGGTCATCCAGATCAAGGCCCATTCGGTTTTCCAGCGCGACCACAACGACCTGCACTGCGAAATGCCGATCAGCTTCACCACGGCAGCGCTGGGCGGCGAAATCGAGATCCCGACGCTGGACGGCCACGCCAAAATCAAGATTCCGGCGGAAACCCAGTCCGGCAAGGTGTTCCGTCTGCGCGGCAAAGGCATCAAAGGGGTGCGCAGCAACGCCCACGGCGACCTGATGTGCCACATGGTGGTGGAAACGCCGGTCAGCCTGACCGAACGCCAGAAAGAACTGCTGCGCGAACTGGAAGTTCTCAACGAGCAGGACGGCGCCCGGCACAACCCGCGCACCAAGTCGTGGATGGATAAGATGAAGCAGTTCTTCGGGCAGTAGAATGATGGGTATCGCTGCGCTCCACCCATCCTACTCGTAGGATGGGTGGAGCGCAGCGATACCCATCACACCCCCTCACCTCTCCCCAAAGCACACTTCACCCTCCACGCCGCCAGCCCAACCCTCCGGATAACCACCCAATTCGACAAAGCGGTGAAAGGACGAATGCGACCATTCCCCAACCGACTTCACGTAGCCATGTTTTACCGGATTGAAGTGGATGTAATCGGCGTGCCGCTCAAAATCCAGTTCATCCCTGAGCGTGTGCTCCCAATACCGACGTTGCCAGATTCCGCGTTCACCCCTGTCGCGGCGGCTTTGTGAAATGCGCTCACCCTTGGGCAATCCGCGCGAAAAC
>JAUYEK010000008.1 GCA_030691435.1 Sulfuricella sp.
AGAACCTTCTGAAAAGCTGCTTTCGAGGGAAAGCTTCGGGCCAAGAACGCCAGCTCATCGATTGGAGAGGCGAATGCACGCAATTGTCGCCTCAACCACGCTGCGGCAATCTCCGTCAGACCGCTCAGGCCGACTTTGAGACGGTCGCGTATCTCAATGTGAACTTCCGCTACTCACGGCACTACTGTGACCGTCACCCACCTGTTCACAGAGCCGACTTTGAATCCGCCGACGCTATTATTTGAATGCGATAACTAAAAAGGACACGGAAGAAACCAGGCTAAGGCATATTTTTATTGCCTTTCCTCTGCGTCCTCCGCGTCCTCTGCGGTAAAATCAAGTTTTGCTTACACTTGTCGCCCATGTACCTTTACATCATCGCAATCGGCTGGGCCTACGTCGTTCTAATGATGGCCGTGACGGCAAAAAGTTTCGTCGCCGGCGCGCTGACTTTCATTTTTTACGGCCTGCTGCCTCTGGGCTTGGTGTTCTATATCACCCTGCGCCAGCTCAGGCGCTCACGCATGGCTGCCCAGGAGCGCCTTGGTCAGCCAGATCGAGCCGATACCCAGCCCGATCAGTAGCGCCTGCTGCAGCGTAGCCTGCAGCTCCGGGCGCTTGTGCAGGCCCGGAATCAGGTCCGCCACCGCGACATAAATCATGCTCGCCGCAGCAATGGCAAGGAAGAACGGTATCCAGTCGTGCATCGATTGCAGCATGAAATAAGCCAGCACGCCACCCACCACTGTCGCCAGACTGGACAGCAGATTGAGCAGGAACGCCTGTTTCTTGCTGTAGCCGGAATGGAGGAGGATCAGAAAATCGCCTACCTCCTGCGGAATTTCGTGGGCGATGATGGCCAGCGAAGTCACCACGCCGATCTGGAAATCGGCCAGGAACGCGGCAGCGATGATGATCCCGTCGACGAAATTGTGGAAGGTGTCGCCCACCATGATCATCAGACCGCTGCGACCATGATCGTGGTCGTGATCGTGGGCCGGGACGTGGGCCTCGCAGTGGTCGGCATGGCAATGGCGCCACAGCACCAGCTTCTCCAGCACGAAAAACAGCATGATACCGAACAGGATGGTGGCTGCGGTATTTTCGATACTTTTGGTCAGCTCGAAAGCGTGCGGCAAAATCTCCAGGAATGCCGCCCCGAGCAAGGCGCCGATGGCATAGCTGACCAGCATCGGCACCCGCTCGGCGCGCGCCGACATGGCGAACGCCGCCGCCACGGCAATGCTGAGAACGCCGCCAAACAGGCTGGCAAGGATGATTCCGGTCAAAGTGGACATATGCTCGCCATTATACGGAATATCCTCAGGGCACCTCTAAAAATCCAGATTTCATCCCAACTGCTGCGTTGCAGAAAAAATTTCTTGCTTACATATTAACCATATGCCGCGCTGCGAAATTTTTTCCGCGCCTTACATTTGGGCGAACTTTGAATTTTTAGAGGCGCCCTAAAGCGGGTTTGCATGCCCAAACCGCCCGTCAACCCGGACATTCCGGCGATGTCAGCACTTCCTGCTCAAGCAGCTCGATCGCACCGAGCAGCGCGTCCGAAGCTTGCGCCAGCTCCAGCAACCTGCCTTGAGCCTCCTTGGGGTTATTCTGCATGGCAAGATCATGAATCTGCCGGTACACGGCATGCATCACCTGGTGCGTTTCCAGCACCAGTTCGTAGTGTTCGAGGAAACTCAGGCACGACTTGCCGGGTCCGGAAAACCATTTGCCGAATTCACAGCAACTTCCATCGACCGGCACCTTCGCGTCGCTCAACTCCATGCCCTTGATCAGATGCTCCGCGTGAGAGCGCCACTCCAGATGCACCTGCTTGGCCTTCAGCAGCATCATCAGCACTTCAGTCTTGCCCATCGCACCCCCCTTTAAGGCGTTCCAGCAGCCCACGCAATCCGCACTCCACCGCCTGGCGCCGCACTTCGCGGCGGTCGCCGGCAAACTGCCGCCGCTCGCTGGCAACGGCCCCGTTCGCAAAACCCCAGGCAAACCACACCGTGCCCACCGGCTTTTCCGGGGTACCGCCGCCCGGGCCCGCGATACCGCTGATCGCCAGCGCCACCTGACCACGGCTGTTGTTCAGCGCCCCGGACGCCATTTCCCGCACTGTCTGCTCGCTGACCGCGCCGTGCCGCTCCAGCGTTGCCGCAGCAACGCCCAGCATCTCCCGCTTCGCTTCGTTAGTGTACGTGATAAAGCCCCGGTCGAACCAGAGGGAGCTGCCCGGCACCGCCGTCACGGCTGCTCCGACCCAGCCCCCGGTGCAGGATTCCGCCGTTGCCAGCATCATGGCGCGCGTTTTGAGTGCCGTACCGACCTGTTCGGCCAGATCAAACAGCGCGCGCTCGGCTAATTCGCGATCATCCATAATGCCCCTTTCAAGACGATCACGGCATACAACGCCGCCAGCAGATCATCCAGCATCACGCCAAAACCGTTCTTGAGCCGCTCGTCGAACTGGCGGATGGGAAACGGTTTCCAGATATCGAACAGGCGAAACAGCAAGAAAGCCGCCGCGAACCAGGCCAGCGTCGGCGGCGTGACGCAGAGCACCAGCAGGAAGGCCACGATCTCGTCCCAGACTATGCCGCCGTAATCCGCCACACCCAGCGCCTGGCCCGTATACTGGCAGGCCCACACGCCCACAGCGAACATCAGCAGAATGACAACCAGAATGGCCGTCCCACTGAGCCAGTGCAGCATCAGCCAATATAGCGGAAACGCCACCAGCGTTCCTGCGGTGCCCGGCGCCACGGGGCTCAGCCCGCTGCCGAAACCGAAAGACAGAAAATGGGCCGGGTGGCTGAATACGAATTTAGGGCCTGCAAATGGATAACATGGACAATTATGGGTGTGCTGGCGGGATGCGGTGCAAGGCGCCGGGTGCGCCGCATGGCCCTTCCCTGCAAGCGACCGGCAACGCCGCAGCGCGCCCGCCAGCACGGCCAGAATGTTCAGGTTATTCATTTGCAGGCCCTGATGCGAAATGGTCAAATCCGGTCGCCTTGATGGTCATGGTCTGGCCGGCCCGGAGGACGCTCAACCCGGTTGGCCCCTTGATGATTCCGATGCAGGCCAGCGGCAAGTCGATTCGTTGCGCGATGGACAGAATTTCCGTATGTCTTTCAGGCGGCGCGGTAAAGCACAGTTCGTAATCGTCGCCCCCGGCCAGTACGCAGTTTTGCACCGCTTCCTGCTCGATATAGCGGCTTGCCACTTCGGAAAGCGGCAATGCCTCGAAATGGATTTCTGCACCCACTCCGGAGCATTCCAGGATATGCCCCAGATCGGCGAGCAAGCCATCGGATATATCGATTGCAGAACTGGCCACGCCGCGCAGTGCCAGGCCCAGTGCGACTCGCGGCTGCGGCACGCGCAGCCTGGGCAGGCAGGATGCCGCTTCAAGCGGCATCAGCTCGACCCGGCGCTGCAAGTTGGCCAGCGCCAGTGCCGCGTCGCCCAGCACACCGGACACCCAGATTTCGTCACCACTGCGCGCACCATCCCGACGCAACGCCAGTCCCGGTGGCACTTCGCCGATGATCTGCACGCAGATGTTGAGCGGTCCGCGCGTGGTATCGCCACCCACCAGCTCCACGCCGAATTTTTGCGCCAGGCTGAAAAAACCGCCGGCAAAACCGCGCAGCCAGATTTCGTCAGCCCCCGGCAGGGCAAGTGCCAATGTCACCCAGCGCGGCGTAGCCCCCATGGCCGCCATGTCGGACAAATTCACCGCCAGAGCTTTGTGGCCGACCGTTCCGGGCCCATCCTGAGGGGCGAAATGCTGCCCTTCCACCAGCATGTCGGTGGACACCGCCAGCTGCATGCCGGGAGTGGGTGCCAGCAGCGCCGCATCATCCCCCACGCCGAGCACGGCACTGGGTGTTTCGCGGGTAAAAAAACGGCGGATCAGGTCGAATTCAGAGGGCACAGCATTCCCCAGGAAAACTTAAACCCAGATTATCCATTAGAGCCAAAGACCGCTGTAGGAGCGGCGCCAACCCTCTCTCCAACTCTCCCCCAACGGGGGAGAGGGCGATCGTCCCTTCCCCTTCAAGGGGAAGGTTAGGATGGGGATGGGAGTTGGCCGCGATTTGCGGTCGCATTCGCGCCGGGGGCGGCGCTCCTACATGCACGTGCATTCCAATGGACAATCTGGGTTAAACATTCTTTCTTGCCGCCGCCTTAACTTCCGCCGCCCGCACCTGGGCCGCAAGTTTGTCCAGCACGCCGTTGACGAACTTATGGCCATCGGTACCGCCGTAGGTCTTGGCCAGTTCGACCGCCTCGTTGATGACGACGCGGTAGGGAATTTCCGGGTGATGCTTCATTTCGTAGGTGGCCAGCAGCAGGATGGCATGTTCCACCGGACTCAGATCTCCGGCAGGGCGATCGAGGTAGGGCGCGATCAGCACATCCAGTTCCTGCGCCTGGCCAATTACCCCGCGCACCAGAACCGCCAGATGTTCTTCGTCGATCTTCGGGTATTCCTTTTCCTCGCGCAGCTGGCTCAGGATGGTATCGGCATCTCCACCCGTCAGTTTCCACTGGTACAGGCCCTGCACCCCGAATTCCCGCGCCTTGCGCCGGCTTTTTTTCGGTGCCTTGTCGGCTCTTTTTTCGCTGCTCATAGCCGCTTCAGCAGCTTGGCCATCTCGATTGCGACCAGGGCCGCATCCGTCCCTTTTTCGGACATCCTGGCCAGCGCCTGGTCGTCGGTATCGGTGGTGAGAACGCCGTTGGCGATGGGGATGCCGGCATCCAGCGCGACGCGGGTCACGCCGCTGCCTGCTTCGTTGGAGACCAGCTCGAAATGGTAGGTATCGCCACGAATCACCGCGCCGAGCCCGATCAGCGCATCAAATTTGCCGCTCTTGGCCATTTTTTGCAGCACCAGCGGGATTTCCAGCGCGCCCGGCACGGTTGCCAGAACGATGTCCTTCTCCGCCACGCCCTGCTTCAGCAGCGTCGCGGTGCAGGCGCCAAGCAGCCCCTCGCACACGTCGATATTAAAACGGCTCATCACGATGCCGATCCTGAGGCCTTTGCCGTCGAGATATTTCTCGTACTCGAAAATATTGTCATATCTTGCCATGTCGTTGTCCTTGTTGGTTTCAGTTCTTGGGCGAGACATATCCCGTTACTTCAAGATCGAAGCCGGTCATGCTCGGCATCTTGCGCGGAGTGGCCAGCAGCCGCATCCTGGTGACATTGAGATCGCGCAGAATCTGCGCGCCGATGCCGTAATTGCGCAAATCGACCTTGGCGGGCGCCTTCGGCTGGGTGCGCCGGATGCGTTCGAGCAGATCTGCGGAAGTTTCCGTGCCTCGCATCAGAACAATCACTCCGCAGCCCGCTTCGGCTATGGCCTTCATCGCCTCATGCACGCTGAAGGAGTGTTCGAGGCTGGCCACATCGAGAAAATCCAGCGTCGACAACGGCTCGTGCACCCGCACCAGGATCTCCTCGCCGGGTTTGATTTCTCCCTTCACCAGGGCAAGATGAGCCTCGTTGGCGGTCTTGTCCAGATAAGCGATCAATTTGAATTCGCCATAGCAAGTTTCCACCTTGCGTTCGGAAACCCGCTCCACCAGGCTCTCGGTCTGGCTGCGGTAGTGGATCAGGTCGGCAATGGTGCCGATCTTGAGGTTGTGATGTTTGGCATATTCGAGCAAGTCCGGCAAACGCGCCATTTCGCCATCTTCCTTGAGGATTTCGCAGATCACCGCCGCCGGCTCCAGTCCCGCCAGGCCGGCCAGGTCGCAACCCGCCTCGGTATGGCCGGCGCGCACCAGCACGCCGCCCTTCTGCGCCTTGAGCGGAAAGATATGGCCAGGCTGAACGATGTCGGACGCCTTGGCGTCCTTCTTCACCGCCGCCAGGATGGTCTTGGCGCGGTCGGCGGCGGAGATGCCGGTAGTCACCCCTTCCGCCGCTTCGATCGAAACGGTGAAGTTGGTGCCCAGAGCCAGCTTGTTGGCCGTCACCATCAACGGCTGGTCGAGCAGGCGGCAGCGCTCCTCGGTCCGCGTCAGGCAGAGCAGGCCGCGGCCGAATTTGGCCATGAAGTTGATCGCCTCGGGCGTGACGAATTCCGCCGCCAGCACCAGGTCGCCCTCGTTCTCGCGGTCTTCTTCGTCCACCAGGACGACCATTTTACCGGCCTTGAAGTCGGCGATAATGTCTTGGGTTGGGCTGATATTCATAGTTCTTTATTCCTTAAAAAGCTTTTGCCACAGAGATCACAGAGCGCACAGAGATTAATAAACCGCTTTTTTCTCTGTGATCTCTGTGTACTCTGTGGCCGAATTGGTTTTTCCGGCTTTTAGCCTTCAGGGTGCAGCAAACGATCCACATAGCGCGCCAGCATGTCTACCTCCAGGTTGACCCGGCTGCCGGGTTGGAGATACTTGAGCGTAGTCACTTCCACGGTATGCGGAATGAGGTTGATGGTAAACGTGGCGTCGCGCACCTCGTTCACGGTCAAGCTGACGCCGTTGACGGTGATCGAACCTTTAGGGGCGATAAAGCGCGAGAGATCCCTGGGCGCGCGAATCTGCAACAAATGGCTCTCGCCCACCGGCTCGAATTTCACCACCTCGCCGACGCCGTCCACATGGCCGCTGACGAGATGCCCGCCAAGCCGGTCGGACAGGCGCATCGCCTTTTCCAGGTTGACCTCGCCGGGTTCGCCCAACCCCACGGTGCAGCTCAGGCTTTCCTGCGACACGTCCACGGTGTAGGCGCTGCCAGCCAGGGCAATCACGGTGAGACACACGCCGTTGGCGGCGATGCTGTCGCCGACCGCAACATCGCTGAAATCCAGCCGCTCCGATGCAATGGTCAGGCGCACGCCCTTGTCGCGTTGCTCAACCCGCTTGATCTGGCCCACCGCCTCGATAATTCCGGTAAACATGTTTATCCTTTAAACCTAGCCACAGAAACCAAAACACCTCTGTGGGAGCGGCGCCCTCGCCGCGATTTTCGACCACATTCGCGCCGGGGCGGCGCTCCTACATGCATCCAATGGACAACTTGGGCTAATTCACCGGCAGCGCACGAATACGCAGGTCGCGCCCGACCATCGCCACGTCGGCAATGCGCAGCTCGCGCCGCTCGCCCATCTCAATCAATTCCGGCAGATCGAACATGCCACGCGCCCGGTCTCCCAGCAGCAGCGGCGCGAAATAAATCACGAATTCATCCACCAGGCCCTGCCGCACCAGCGCGCCGTTCAGGCTGCGCCCGGCTTCCACCGTAATTTCGTTGATACCGCGCTTGCCCAGTTCATCCAGCATCCTCGCGAGATCGACCCGGCCATCCAGCGACGGCGGAAGCACCAGGATTTCCGCCCCGGCGGCACGCAGGGGCTCGGCCCTGGCCGGATCGCCGCTCGCTGTCACCACCAGAATTTCCTCCTCCAGCAGCATTTTCGCCGTGGGCGGCATCCTCAATGCACTGTCCACCACGATGCGCAACGGCTGGCGCGTGGTTTCCACCTCGCGCACGTTGAGCATCGGGTCGTCCGCCAGTACCGTGCCGATGCCGGTCAGCACCGCACAGGAGCGGGCGCGCAGCCGATGCGCGTCGCGCCGGGCGTCCGCACCGGTGATCCACTGGCTGACGCCGTTGTTGAGC
>JAUYEK010000013.1 GCA_030691435.1 Sulfuricella sp.
CGGACCGGATATCGGCAAGCGCTGCGCCCATATCATGCAGGCAGTGCGCAAAAATGGCTTCGAGGTCGGTGTCCACTGTTACGACCACATCAGGTGGCAGGATTATGTGGCGAAGAAAGATGCAGCCTGGACGGCGCGCGAAATGAAACGGGCCTGCGACCGCTTCGAAAAGATCTTCGGCGAACCCGCCAAGATCCACGGCGCCGCCGGCTGGCAAATGAATGTCCACGCGCTGCGCCTGGAACAACGCCTGGATTTCGATTACTGTTCGGACACGCGCGGCACGCAGCCTTTTATCCCGATGTGGAATGCGGAAATTATCGCCTGCCCGCAGCTGCCCACCACCCTGCCCACGCTAGACGAACTGATCGGCGTCGGCGACATCACCCCCGACAACGTCGCCCAGCACCTGCTCGGCCTGACCGAAATCCCCGCGCCCACCGGCCACGTCTATACCCTGCATGCCGAGCTGGAAGGCATGAAACTGGCCGATGTGTTCGATGAGCTGCTGACCGGCTGGAAAGCCCAGGGCTATGAACTGGTTTCACTCAAGGATTATTTCGCAAGCCTGAAGCTGGACGAGCTACCGCGGCATGAGGTGGCGATGGGGGAAATTCCCGGTCGCTCCGGTGTGCTGGCGTTCCAGAGCGACGAGTTTCTGGCTTAAACCCAGATTATCCATTGGAATGCATGTGCATGTAGGAGCGTCGCCCCGGCGCGAATGCGGTCGCAAATCGCGGCGAGGGCGCCGCTCCCACAACGGTGTTTTGGCTCTAATGGAAAATCCGGGTTAAATCTTCTCAATCAGGCACACCGCCTGCGCGGCAATTCCCTCGCCACGACCGGTATAGCCCAACTTCTCGGTAGTAGTGGCCTTGACGTTGACGCAACCCGCTTCCACGCCAAGGTCAGCAGCGATGTTCACCACCATTTGTTCAATATGCGGTGCCATCTTCGGGGCCTGGGCGATGATGGTGGCATCCAGATTGACGACGCCATAGCCCTTATCTTTCAGCAACTGCATGACCTCGCGCAGCAGCTGACGGCTATCGATGCCCTTGTAGCGCGGATCGGAATCGGGGAAATGACGGCCAATGTCGCCCAAGGCCGCAGCACCCAGCAGAGCATCGCAAATCGCGTGGAGCAGCACGTCGGCGTCGGAGTGGCCA
>JAUYEK010000014.1 GCA_030691435.1 Sulfuricella sp.
ACGAGTGCGCAGCACAGCATAAACCCAGATAATCCTATAAAAAGCAGTTCAGCCACGGATTAACACAGATATACACAGATTATCAATGAGTTACCATTCACATCTTGATCACCTTTCAGGTGTGCCGAAAATCTTCAACAACACCTTGTTTTATCTGTGTTAATCCGTGCTTATCTGTGGATAAAAGCTGTTTTTAGGATCATTCCGGCTTGAGGCCTAATCGCCTCTCCACCGCCTCCATCAGCGACGGGGGCAGGTCATGGGCGCCATCGAAGACGGCATTGAACAGGTCTGCGTTGGAGAAATCGGCGCCCTTTAGTTTGGTGTTCTTGAACATGGCGCCACGCAGCGATGCGCCCAGGAGGCGGGTTCCCGAGAGGTCGGCATTGGTAAAATCGCAGTCTTCGGCCGCTGCCCCGGTCATGTCGGCGCGGGAGAGGTTGGTGTTCACGAAGCGCCCCCCGGTTATCACTCCACGAAGCATGTAGGTATCCGCCAGGGAACCACCCGACAGGTCGATCCCTTCCATCAATACGTCCTTGAGATAGGCGCCGGAGAAGTCTGCGCCGGTTGCACGGGTGTTAATGAGGTTGGTGCCGAAAAGATAGGCCTTGCCGACGCGCGCGCCACTCATGTCCGCCTCATCAAAAGTGGCATGGAATAAATCCGCTTCCCTGAGATCGGCGGCGGGGATAAGGTTGGCGCAGCGATCGGCCCCGCCGCTACGGAGATTGACGCAAGCCCCAAGGCAAATAGGGCCATCTGTAAGAATTTAACCCGGATTATCCATTGGAATGTTCGTGCCTGTAGGAGCGCCGCCCTCGGCGCGAATGCGGCCGCAAATTGCGGCGAGGGCGCCGCTCCCACAGCGGTGTTTTGGCTCTAATGGATTATCTGGGTTAAAGATATGTTATATGAATGAGTTAGATAAATATTGATGTTTGTGTGCTGCCATATAATTTTTTTATTTATTGAATAATATAAGAAAAATCATATTCATGAGCCCTGTCGCTGGCTTTTCCGCGTTCATATTCTCGATGAGAATTTGTTAAGGTGCTTTCGCGGCGCGCATTTTTCTTTGTGCCCGTGATATTATTTAATTCGTCTATTAATTCATCTGTATTCCCATAAAAATCTTAAGGGGCATCGGCCATGAGCGGTAAAAAATATATTTACGCATTCGAAGAAGGCGACGGAAAAAACAAGATGCTGCTGGGCGGCAAGGGCGCCAATCTGTGCGAGATGACGCAGATCGGGCTGAACGTGCCGCCGGGCTTTACCATTACCACCGAGGCCTGTCTGGCCTACCTGGATAAAAACCAGTTGCCGGAAGGGCTGATGGACAACATCAAGGGCCACATGGCGGCGCTGGAGAAGAAAACCGGCAAGGGCTTCGGCAGCGCCGACAACCCCCTGCTGGTGTCGGTGCGCTCCGGTTCGTCGATGTCGATGCCGGGCATGATGGATACCATTCTCAACCTCGGCCTCAACGAAACCTCGCTGCAAGGGCTGATCAAGCAGACCGGCAACGAGCGTTTCGCCTACGATGCCTACCGCCGCTTTATCCAGTTGTTCGGCAAGATCGCGCTGAACATCGGCGACGAGCATTTCGACGAACACATGGCGGCAATCAAGAGGAAGTACGGCGCGCCACAGGACATCGATCTCTCCGCCAAGCACCTCAAGGAACTGGCGGGCGAATTCCTCGAAATTGTCCGGCGTCACAGCGGCAAGCTGTTCCCGCAAGACCCTTACGAGCAGCTAGAAATCGCCGTGGGAGCGGTGTTCCGCTCCTGGGGCGGCAAACGCGCGGTGGATTACCGCAAGCAGTTCAGGATCACCAAAGAGCAGGCCAACGGCACTGCGGTCAACGTCTGTACCATGGTGTTCGGCAACATGGGCAATGATTCCGGCACCGGCGTCGGCTTTACCCGCAACCCCGGCACCGGCGAGAACGTGATTTACGGCGAATATCTCACCAACGCGCAAGGCGAGGACGTGGTGGCCGGCATTCGCACGCCCAAGCCCATCGCCGAGATGGAGCAGGAAATGCCGGAAATCTACCGGCAACTGACGGAACTGCACAACCGGCTGGAGTCGCATTACCACGAAGTGCAGGATTTCGAATTCACCATCGAGAAGGGCACGCTCTACTGCCTGCAAACCCGCAACGGCAAGATGAATGCCCGCGCCATGGTGCGCACCTCGGTGGAAATGTTCCAGGGTGGCCTGATCACGAAAGATCGCGCGCTGCTGCGGATCGAGCCCTTGATCCTGGAGCAGATGCTGGTGCCGCAGCTGTCACCCAACTTCCACGGCAAGTCGCTGGCGCAGGGGTTGTCGGCATCGCCCGGCGCGGCTTCCGGCAAGATCGTGTTCGACGCCGACACGGCGGAGATACGTGGCCGTAGCGGCGAAAAAATCATCCTGGTGCGCGAAGAAACCAAACCGGAGGACATCCACGGCTTCTTTCAGGCGCAGGGCATCCTCACCAGCCGCGGCGGCAAGACTTCGCACGCCGCAGTGGTGGCGCGCGGCATGGGCAAACCCTGCGTGTCCGGCTGCGAGCAGATCGTGATCAACGACCTGGCGCGTAGCGCGATCATCGGAGACACCACCTTGCATGAGGGTGACATCATCACCATCGACGGCAGCACCGGCCATGTTTACGCCGGCGAAGTGCCGACCGTGGAGGCGGAATTTTCAGAGGAAATGGCCACCCTGCTGGCCTGGGCGGACGAAGTCGCGCGCCTCAGGGTGCTGGCCAACGCCGATACGCCGGAGGCGGCTGTCAAGGCGCGCGGCTTCGGCGCCATGGGCATCGGCCTGTGTCGCACCGAGCGGATGTTCAACGGCACCGACCGCCTGCCTATCGTGCAGGAAATGATCCTGGCGGAAACGCCGGAGCAGCGCCAGGCCGCGCACGACCGCCTGCTGCCGTTCCAGCGCTCCGACTTCAAGGCCATCTTCAAGGCGATGAAGGGGCTGCCGGTGACGGTGCGCCTGCTCGATCCGCCGATGCACGAGTTCCTTCCCAGCGCGGCGCAGCTTGAGCTGGAAATCGCCCATTTGCATCATTTGCGCGACACTATCAAGGGTTTGGAAGAGCTGCCGGATACCCTCAAGCTGCTCAATCCCAAGCTCTACCAGCAGTATGCCGATGGCTTGCTGAAGCTGATGGACGGTCTGCACACCTTCAAGGGGTCGCACCTGGAAGAGGATGTCATCAGCAAGAAGGAGGCGATCCTGAAAAAAGTGCGCGCCCTGGCGGAAGTCAACCCGATGTTGGGACACCGCGGCGTGCGGCTGGGCATCACCTATCCTGAAATCTACTCGATGCAGATTCAGGCGATTCTCGAAGCCGCCGCCCTGTGCGCCAAGGAGGGGATCGAGATATACCCCGAAATTATGGTGCCACAGGTGGCCACGGTGGAAGAGCTCAAGCGCATCCACAGCTATGTCCAGCGCATCCACAAGGTGGTCGAGCTGACCCACGGCATCAACGTGAAATTCAAGTTCGGCAGCATGCTCGAAGTGGTGCGCGCCTGCGTGCGCGCCGGGCGCATGGCGGAAACCGCCGAATTCTTCTCGTTCGGCACCAACGACCTGACCCAGGCGACCTTCTCGTTCAGCCGCGAGGATGCCGAAAACAAGTTCCTGCCGGCTTATACCGAGACCGGCATCCTGGAGGACAACCCGTTCGAGGTGCTGGACATCAAGGGCGTCGGACAGCTGATGAAGATGGCGGTGGAGCGGGGCCGCCAGACCAACCCTGATCTCAAGATGGGGATCTGCGGCGAGCATGGTGGACACCCCGGCTCGATCCACTTCTGCCACCACATCGGACTCAGCTACGTGTCCTGTTCCGGACCGCGCGTGCCGATCGCGCGCCTGGCGGCAGCGCAAGCCAAGCTGCTGGAGGGCGAGTACCAGGATCCGAGCTGATCTTGGTATGGCCGCAAAAAGGCACAAAAAACACAAAAATTTTGTGTTTTTTGTGCCTTTTTGTGGCTATTCGGTTTCGAACAGGCCGCGCATCGTCTTCTTGATGGTCTCGATGGTTTCCGGCGATTCGATTTCCATGATCTGGTCGATGATCCAAGGCTGGTCGCGCTTGTCCATGACCTCGCGGATGCAGTTGCCGAGGTAGCGCAGCGTGGCGAAAGAGGGTTTCTCGTCAACCAGGTCGAAGGTGGCGTAATCCACCAGGCGACGGTTGAGCAGGTCGATGAAGCCGACTTTGTAATCGTAACCTTCGTCGTTATTCGGCGCGATTTCGAGGATGTTTTCCTCCATCATTTCGGATAATCGCTTGGCCAGCGCCTGGATGAAGGCGGTACGCGTTGCATCATCGATACGATTGTAGGCGAGGCGGTCGGCATACTGTACCTCGAAGGCGAGGAACTCGGCCATCAGGATAAAGCCGCGCTGAGGCGTGATGATGTCGTAATCCGCTTGTGACAGGTTGACGGTGAATCTGTCCGCCAGGCGCCAAAGAACCAGGGCCAGCACCGAGGCGGTTTCTGCGGGATCCTTGGGTTGCCCATCCTTTTTGAACCAGTTCGTTTTGACTCGAATCGGTTTCATTTTATTCTCCTGTGGCGACCGGACGGGATGAATCGGCGATCCACTCGCTCCACGAGCCGGGATAAAGCTTGCCGCCCGGCAATCCGGCAATTTCCATGGCCAGGATATTGTGGCAGGCGGTCACGCCGGAGCCGCAGGAGTGGATCGCCTGTTCCGGCGAAATACCGTGCAGCAGATCAAGATAGGCGGTGCGCAGCTCCTCTGCGGGCAGGTAGGTGCCGTCGAAATCGATATTTTCCTCGAAAGTCCAGTTGATGGAGCCGGGGATGTGGCCGGCCACCTTGTCCAGCGGTTCGCGTTCACCGCTGAAGCGATCTTCCGGTCGGGCGTCGATGATCACTCGGTTGGGGTCTTGCCGGGCCTGGTTCACTTCAGTGATGTCCGCCCACATCGCGTTCTGCGGACGGGGAAAGAATTGGGCCGGAACAATTTCGGGCAGATCGGTGGTGACATTCAGCTTCTGCCGCATCCACAGGGGTATGCCGCCATCGAGCAGGGCCACGGCATCGTGGCCCAGCCAGCGCAACAGCCACCACATCCTCACTGCCATGGAGCCGAAACTGTCATCGTAGACGACGACCTGTTTGGTGTTGTCCACTCCCCAGAGTCCCAGTTTTTCGCTCAGAAGCTGCGGACTGGGCAGCGGGTGACGACCGCTGGTGGGGTTGATCGGGGACGAGAGGTCATCGTCCAGGTGGGCGTAACGTGCGTCCGGGATGTGGCCGTGCCGGTAAGCGCGACGCCCCGCTTCAGGATCGGTGAGCGTGAAGCGGCAGTCAAAGACGATCCAGTCCGGGTCGTCGAGATGTTGGGCCAACTCCTCGGCTGAAACCAGGGCGGTGAATTTCATGGCTAGGGGCTAGAGGCTAGAGGTAGAACGGGGCCTTTACTAGCCCCTAGCCTCTAGCCCCTGCTTTTTAGTATCCGCCCTTGCCGTAAGGCTTGGGCAGACCGGCTACCTTGGCCGCCTGCTTGGCCGGCATTTCGGGGAACTGGGTGTAGAGGTATTTGCTGTCGGTGCCGGGGCGAAGCTTTTCCCAGTCTTTCAGCATGTTACGGAATGTTGGCGTGTGGCCGTGTTCCTTGTATTGCTCGCGCATGTAGTTGACGACTGCCCAGCGATCATCGTTCATCTTGAGGCCTTCGGCCTCGGCGATGACAGGAACGATATCGTCGCTGTAATCGGGCTCAAGCACGTAGCCTTCTTCGTCGGTTTCGATTTCAACGCCGTTTACTTCGTATGCCATTGTGATTCCTCCTTTGAAAGTTTGCGGGTGATAAAAAAATGTGAGGGTATTCTACACCAGAGCGTTGGTGGATTTGTGCGGGATGAAGATGCCGCAGCCGATTTTGCGATTGCCGCCCATGCCACGCTGCTGTACCAGGATGGATTGTTCCACCGGCAGTTCATGCAGCAGCAGGCTATAGCCATAGGCCAAGCCGTCGGCGGTGGTGATGGTTTGGCGCCGGCCGCAGATGAAGCGGCAGGTGATCTTTAGTTCATCCAATATGTGGATGATGTCGCTGGCAAAGCTTTCCTCATCCATGCTGCCGGTGGTGACGCAGTGGGCATACAGTGGAGAGTGGCGCGCCAGGGGCTTGGCCTTGCCCTTGCCGATGGTCAGCTTGAAGCCGCCGACCGTGATGGTCTGTCCAGACAGAATCGCCAGGTCAGCTTCTCGATGTACGGGAATGCGTACCACCAGCCTGGCCCGTCGGCTCAATATAAGCAGGTCGTCCTTGCCTGTTTCCGCGCCATGGATGTGGTGCACCGCAGCCAGCGTCTCGTCGGCTAGCCAGGGCAGCAGGCGTGATAGCTCGAGGAACAACGGATAGCCGTGATCCCTGGGCAGCAGGGTGCCTTGCAGTTCGAAGTGAACTTCGGTTACCGCGGCATCGTCAAATTCGGGGTTGACCATGCCGCTTTCGATTGGCCAGCCTATTTTGGCGCTCCTTCGTTGACGTGCAACTCGCGTAGCGAGACCTCGTCCCTCAGATCAGAACAAGCGCCCTTCACGTTTGCCTCCTCTCCCTCGCACCCGCGAGGAGTGTCCCCGCCGGGATTGGCAGCAAGCTGCTCAATCCGGCGAGACGGGAGAGGATTGAGGAGAGGGCAACCCTCTGGGAGAGAGTTAGGAGAGAGGGAAACGGTCATGGCGAGCGGCTGTTCCTGCGGCTCGCCATGACCGTTCTTGCGGGTTTCCGCCCATTCCAGCAAGGCGCGTCCCCAATGCTCGGCAGTCTGCTCGTCGATGTCAAAGACGGTGAAGCGTTTTAGTTCGCGGATCCTGATGCGCAACGAGGAGAAGCCCGCTTCGTGGTCTATGTGGTGCAGCTCGATTTCCTGCCGAAAGGGCGTGGCAGTAAATTTGTCTAATTTTGTGATTTCTTCCATTGCCATTGTGTGAATTAATCCTTATAGAGTGGATTCCGATCAAAACATTGACAAAAGTTGCCAAACAAACTGCAACTTGACCTCATCGCGAATATTTAGCAAACTGCCGGGTCTCGATGCGGAAGCAGCAGCTTCAGGATTCTGCGTCTGTATGGTTTCGTAAACATTGCGTTGCCGTATTATATGGGGATAGGGTGGCCAGGAATCAAGAGGCGGCCAGGTTATATCCCAAGCAGGGGGGGTGGCGAATAGCCCAGATGGGTAGTATGTGCCACCCGTGAAGGACGATAGCAAAGTCATTCCTTGTTGGCCTAATATTTAAAGTTGGTGACGCGATTCCTTTTAGTTCTTGAGTCTAAAGAAACTAAATATATTTCAAAGGGCGCGCGGAGCGGGCGGGCATTGGCCGTCGGCTTTATGAGGTTTTATTAATTCAGGATGCTGGCAACTTTGCCGTGCAGGACTGGAACTTGCGTCCGTTTCAATTTTTTTGGAGATTAAAAAACTATGGCTAAGAAACAACACGACACGCCAATGCTCGACCAACTGGAAAGCGGTCCCTGGCCCAGCTTTGTGACCGGCCTCA
>JAUYEK010000019.1 GCA_030691435.1 Sulfuricella sp.
GTGGTGAACGGGCCGGGCGAAGCGCGCGAGGCGGATTTCGGCATCGCCGGCGGCTCACCCAACCTGCTCTATATCGAGGGCAAGCCTGCCTACAAAGTGACGGAAAACGAGATCGTGGACCAGCTGGAGCGGCAGGTGCGCGCCCGCATCGCTGCGATGAAAAAGGAAAATTAAAAAAGCTTTTGTCCACGAAAAATACAAAAGGCACGAAAAAAATGGGTGGGGAAACTTGGTACGACCGCGTGGGCACAAAAAATGTGCCCACCCTACCAATCTATGAGGCTTTTTCGTGTATTTCGTGTTTTTCGTGGACGGTACGTAACATCAATAATTTAAAACAATGAGCCAAATTCAAGCCATACGCGGGATGAACGACATCCTGCCGGAACATGCCGACCTCTGGACATTTTTCGAAGACACCGTGGAGGATTGGCTGCGCAGCTACGGCTACCGCAGCATCCGCATGCCGATCGTGGAGCAGACCGCACTGTTCAAGCGCGCCATCGGCGAGGTCACGGACATCGTCGAGAAGGAAATGTACACTTTCGTCGATGCCCTCAACGGCGACAGCCTGACGCTACGGCCGGAAGGTACTGCCTCCTGCGTGCGCGCGGCGATCCAGCACAACCTGCTGTACAATGCGCCGCAGCGCCTTTATTACACTGGGCCGATGTTCCGCCACGAGCGCCCGCAGAAGGGACGCTACCGCCAGTTTCACCAGGTCGGGGTGGAGTCGCTCGGCTACGCCGGGCCGGACATGGACGCCGAACACATCATCATGACGGCGCGGCTGTGGCGCAGGTTGGGTCTGCCCGACATTGCCCTGCAGATCAATACGCTGGGCAGCAGTGCAGACCGTGTACGCCACCGTACTCGCCTGGTGCACTATCTGGAGCAGCATGTCGACATCCTCGACGAGGATTCGCGCCGTCGCCTGCACACCAACCCGTTACGGGTACTCGACAGCAAGAATCCGGCCCTGCAGGAGCTGATCGAGGCGGCGCCGAAGCTGCTGGATGATCTTGACGAGGCGTCGCTCAAGCATTTCGAGGATTTACAGGTAATCCTGCGCGATGCAGGTATCGAATATCAGATCAACCCGCGTCTGGTGCGTGGGCTGGATTATTACAACTTTACCGTATTCGAATGGGTAACCACCAAACTCGGTGCGCAGGGTACGGTGTGCGCGGGCGGCCGTTACGACGGCCTGATCGAGCAGATCGGCGGCAAGCCGGCGCCGGCCTGCGGTTTTGCCATGGGCGTGGAGAGGTTGCTGGCTCTGCTCGAGGAATGCGCATTTCAGGCGCCTCGGGTCGCCCCCGATGTTTATCTGGTGCACCAGGGCGATGCGGCAAACAAATTTGCCATGGTGGCGGCTGAACGGCTGCGCGACCAGGGTTTGCACGTGCTCCTGCATTGCGGCGGCGGCAGCTTCAAGTCGCAGATGA
>JAUYEK010000022.1 GCA_030691435.1 Sulfuricella sp.
TAGAGGCGCCTACTGTTGGTCATCTGTGGCTAAAGGTTTTCAAGGATTTCCAGCGTACCAGAAACCAGCAAACGGATTTCCTCTTCGCTGATGACATAGGGCGGCATGAAATATACCGTGTTGCCGATAGGGCGCAACAGCAGGCCGCGCTTCAGTCCTTCCTCGAAGAATTTTCGGGCGAAACCGGGCGCTGCATCCGCCACCTCGAACGCCCAGATCATGCCCATGTTACGGAAGTTTTCGACGCGCGGATGGACTTTCAGCGGCGCGGCCGTGCGGTTAAAGAACGCCGCCCTGGACCGGTTGGCCTCGATCACCTTGTCCTGCCCGAAAATATCCAGCACCGCCAGCGCCGCGCGGCAAGCCAGCGCGTTGCCGGTGTAGGAATGGGAATGGAGAAAGCCGCGCGCCGTATCGTCGTGGTAAAACGCCTGGTAAACGGCATCGGTGGTCAGCACCACCGACAAGGGCAGGTAGCCGCCGGTGATGCCTTTCGACAGGCACAGGAAATCCGGTTTTATCCCGGCCTGCTCGTGGGCGAACATCGTCCCCGTGCGCCCGAAGCCCACGGCGATTTCGTCAGCGATCAGGTGTACCTCGAATTCGTCGCAGATCGCCCGCGCCTGGCGCAGGTATTCGGCATCGTACATCCCCATTCCCGCCGCGCCCTGCACCAGCGGTTCCAGGATCAGGGCGGCGGTTTCATCGTGGTGCTGTTCGAGGTGGGTGCGTAAGGCCGCCGCGCAGCGCAGCGCGAAACCTTCCGCCGACTCGCCCGGCGCTGCCAGCCGCCAGTCGGGCGACGGCACTTGCGCGCTTTGCCGCAGCAGCGGGGCGTAGGTGCCCTTGAACAAGGCCATGTCGGTGACCGACAGCGCACCCACGGTTTCGCCGTGGTAGCCGTTTTGCAGGCTGACGAAGCGGGTCTTTGCCGGGCGGCCCGAGTTGCGCCAATAGTGGAAGCTCATCTTCAGCGCAATCTCGGTGGCGGATGCCCCGTCCGAGCCGTAGAAGCAATGCCCCAGCCCGGACAGGCGCGACAGCCGCTCCGACAGCTCGACCACCGGCTGGTGAGTAAAACCGGCCAGCATCACATGATCCAGCTTGTCCAGCTGATCCTTCAGCGCGGCATTGATGCGCGGGTTGCAGTGGCCGAACAGGTTGACCCACCACGAACTCACCGCATCGAGATAACGCCTGCCGTCGAAATCGTGCAGCCACACTCCCTCGCCGCGCGCAATCGGCACCAGCGGCAGGGTCTCGTGCTGCTTCATCTGGGTGCAGGGGTGCCAGACGGCGGCGAGACTGCGATGGAGAAATTCCTGGTTAGACATTGAAGACTGCGCGCCCTTTAATTGACTACATCCATTATCTCACAGCAGAATCGCCTTAAACCCGGATTATCCATTAGAGCCAAAACACCGCTGTGGGAGCGGCGCCAGCCCTCTCTCCAACTCTCCCCCAAAGGGGGAGAGGGCGATCGTCCCTTCCCCTTCAAGGGGAAGGTTAGGATGGGGATGGGAGTTGGCCGCGATTTGCGACCGCATTCGCGCCGGGGGCGGCGCTCCTACATGCACGAGCAATCCAATGGACATCTGGGTTTATAACAATCAGTAAACTCTCGCCCTGCGGGCACTGCGAATTTCCCGGCTGAGCTGGGATACCGCCAGCGCATAATGCAGGCTGCGGTTATAGCGCGTGATCGCGTAGAAGTTGTCGAACCCCAGCCAGTATTCCCTGCCGCCCTCCCCCTCTATCGCCAGCAAGGCCGCCCGGGCAGACGCTGACAGCCGTTCGGTCGGCACCAGTCCGAGCGATTGCAGCGCTTCGACATTCCACTCCGGCTTGAGCGACGTCGACACATAAGCAGCCAGATCCTGCCCTGCCTCGTCCGGCAGGCGGGCGCGCACCGCCACCGGTTGATCGGCCTGCCAACCATAGGCCTTGAGGTAGTTGGCCACGCTGCCGATGGCGTCGTCAGTGTTGCCCCACAGATCGCGCCGTCCGTCGCGGTTGAAATCGACGGCATAGCTGCGGTAGCTGCTGGGCATGAACTGGGGAATGCCCATGGCGCCGGCGAACGAGCCCTTGACCGAAAGAGGATCGCGCTGCTCCTCCCGCATCAGGAGCAGATACTGCTCCAGCTCGCTGCGGAAAAATTCGGCACGGCGCGGATAATCGAAGGCCAGCGTGGTCAGGGTATCGAACTCGGGAAAGCTCGGTCGGGTTTTGCCATAGCGGGTTTCCACGCCGATGATCGCCACGATCACCTCCTCCGGCACGCCGTAAACCCGCCGGGCGCGGGCGAGGGCGGCGGCATGCTGCCGCCAGAAACGCACCCCGTGGCGGATGTTCCAGCCATTCACGAAATGGCTGCGGTAGCGCGGCCAGGGCAGCGGCTGCGCCACCTGGTCGGTCATGATCCGGGCGGCGGAAAGACAGGGCCGGGCCTGGGCAAACAGCCGGTTGAGCGCCTCGGTGTCAAAGCCGTGCCGATCGACCATGGTTTCGATGAACTGCCGCACCTCCGGGCGTTCCGCGAAAGCGTCCGCCGATGCCACCGGTGCAATGCACAAGGCCAGCCACAGAAATTCCAGACAGCGATTGCGCATCATGGTCGGAAGCGCATCATCACTGCACCCTTTTTTGATTTTTCATGGAACTGGCACAAAAAGCGGGGATTTATGCCACTTATCGATAAATTGTTGGACGTTCAAACCATCTTCCCCTTGAAATTAGCGCCCCCAGCCCCTATTATTAGCACTCGTCGGACATGAGTGCTAACAGTGCCATCCCCGAAATTTTTTTAACCGGCAAACAGCGCAGGCGGTTTGCCGGATTTTATTCCGTTAACCCAGACCTGACAGGAGATTGAAACAATGAAAATTCGTCCGTTGCACGACCGCGTTATTGTCAAGCGGCTGGAAGAAGAACGCAAGACCGCTTCCGGTATCGTGATTCCCGACTCCGCCACCGAAAAACCCGACCAGGGCGAAATCGTCGCCGTGGGCAAGGGCAAGGTAGGCGATGACGGCAAGGTCCGTCCGCTGGATGTCAAAGTCGGCGACAAAGTGCTGTTCGGCAAGTATTCCGGCCAGACCGTCAAGGTCGAAGGCGAAGAGCTGCTGGTGATGCGCGAAGAAGACATCATGGGCGTGGTCGAAGGTAAATAAATTCATATTGGCCACAGAGAACGCAGAGTCCACAGAGAAAAACACATTCCAACGTACCCCTCTGTGTTCTCTGTGCGCTCTGTGGCAAAAAGCTTTTCTTAGGAGATAAAAAACATGGCAGCTAAAGACGTAAGATTCGGTGACGACGTTCGTCACCGCATGGTGGCCGGCATCAATGTTCTGGCCAACGCGGTTAAAGTGACACTCGGCCCGAAAGGCCGCAACGTGGTGCTGGAGCGCTCCTTCGGCGCCCCGACGATCACCAAGGACGGCGTATCCGTGGCCAAGGAAATCGAGCTGAAGGACAA
>JAUYEK010000026.1 GCA_030691435.1 Sulfuricella sp.
CAAGAAGCAGCTGCGCACATCGTTGCGCCGGGCACGCCGGGCGCTTTCCGCCCAGCAGCGCCGCCATGCCGCCGACGGATTGCGGCGGGTCGCCCTGGCCCAGAACCTGTTGCTCAACTGCCGGCGTATCGGCTTCTATTCCCCGACCCATGAAGAAATGAACCTGATGCCTTTGCTCAACCACGCCTTGGGGTTGGGCAAGGCGTGCTTCCTGCCGATCGTGCCGCAGCGCTTCCAGCGGCGGCTCGGCTTCAGTCGGCTGACGCCGCTGCCGCGCTGGTATCTCAACCGCTTCGGTATCCACGAGCACTGGACGCCGCGCCCGGTGCGCGCCTGGCAGCTCGATCTGCTGTTTGTTCCCCTGGTCGGTTTCGACGAGGCTTGCCATCGGCTCGGCATGGGCGGCGGTTTCTACGACGCCAGCCTGGCCTATCTGCGGCGCCGCAAAGTGTGGCGCAAGCCGCTCCTGGTCGGGGTGGGCTACGAATGCCAGAAGGCGGACGAGATTCCGTCCGACCCCTGGGACATGCACCTGGATGCGGTGATTACCGAACGAAAAATCTATTGGGCGAAGAATTGAAGGGTCGGCAGGGGGGTATTGAAATCGAGCGATCGCGGGTGTAGCACATAATTATGTGCTACACTTAGTTACACGTTCAACCCAACAAGGATCCCTGTCATGGCCACAGTCAATTTCACGGGCGCGGTAGATCGCGAATTGCTGAAGCGGGCGAAAATCATCGCCGCCAAGACGGACACTTCCGTCAACGCCCTGTTTAACGCCGAGCTGCGCTACCTGGTGGAAACCTTTGAAGCCGCCGAAGCGACCGGAAACCAGAATTACCGCGCTCTTCTCGACTTCTCGCTGGGCCGAATCGACGACCGGATCACGATGGCTTCGCTTGGTGTAGATAGCGAGGAGGATCTTTTCCTGCTGATGGTCCAGGCCCACCTGCCGATGCCTCGTCTGCCTGTCGCGACCACTCAGCGTATGGTGGATGAACTGAACGCGCTAACGGCCTAGTTTTGTGGCAAAAGCCCCGGAAACCTTGGCCGTCCTGCTGCCCGATGCCGGGCCACTAATCACTTTGGCCTACGCCGACGCGCTTGACCTACTGCTCAAGCCCGGTTGGCCTGTTCAGGTGGTTGACATGGTCATGCACGAGGTCACACGCAATGCCACGCCCACCAGCGA
>JAUYEK010000028.1 GCA_030691435.1 Sulfuricella sp.
AGAAGGCGCAAGGGTTGAAGGCATCCAGGCCGGCTATGGCGACAGTCATCAGGGGCAGGGAGAAATGCTGCGGGTCCACCTCGCCCAGGATGGGCACGCTGAGCTTGCCGGCCGAAAGACGGGCAACCACGCTGCCCGCGAGGAGGCGGGCATGGCATTCATCCAGGCGCCACGCAATCTCCGCGCCCGCAGTTTCGGCCTTGTCCCAGCCCACATGCATTTCGCCGCAGAACAGCAGCGCCGGCACGGATACCGCCTCCTGCCCGAGTTGCGCCGCCATCGTTTGATACTGGCGGGCATATTCGGGATGACCGTTCAGCTCCAGGGAATGCAGCGCCACCCAGGGGCGGGTGGCGGGAATGGCCTCGACGAAGGACCGCGCCTCCTGGCAATGGGGGCAGGCCGTGGTCCAGTAGAAATAGAGTTGCAGCTGGGGCTGGCCGTCCGGGCCGGGCTTGACCCAGAGATCACTGGACTGCGCCGCAACCGGCATCACCCAAAGCAGGGCCAGGGCGAATATCGCCAGCAGGCGCAGCCAAGTCAGGGCCATTTTTGAACCGGTGTGGAGAGGGATGTTTTCATTTACCCCTATATTTTATTTCTCGTTAAAAAGATGATTTTGTAGGAGCGGCCTGGGCCGCGATAATCACCGTATCGCGGCCAAGGCCGCTCCTACTGGATGCAATAATTATTCACATTTTTATCGAGAATTGATCTTGCGACCCTCAATAAGCAAAGCGGCTCCGCATTTCCTCCAGGTTCAGCTCTTGCAGAATCCGCCCCAGACGGTTCTGGGCATTCTTTCTTGGCGCGTCCTTGAAGCTGGCGACAATCAGCTCGTTTTTCATGGAATGCTCCCAGCCGACCAGCTCGGTCACCGTCACCTGGTAGCCGTGGGATTCAAGCAGCAGGCAGCGCAGGACGTTGGTGATGAGGCTGCCGAATTCCCGGGTGTGGATGGGGTGGCGCCAGATCTCGGACAGGGGCGTTTTCGAGAACGAGTCGTTCTTGTTCTTGCGCAGCACTGCCGCCAGTTCCGCCTGACAGCAAGGCGCCAGCACGATGAATTGGGCCTGCTTCCGCAGGGCGAACCGGATCGCGTCGTCCGTCGCCGTATCGCAGGCGTGCAGCGCCGTCACCACGTCGATGCTTTCCGGCAGCTCGGCAGAAGCCGTCGAGGCTTCCACCGACAGGTTGAGGAAGGTCATGCGCCCGAAGCCCAGCCGCTCGGCCAGCTCGCGGGATTTGACGACCAGCTCCTCGCGGGTTTCGATGCCGTAGATGTGCCCGGTCGCCAGCTCCTTGAAGAACAGGTCGTAAAGGATGAAGCCCAGGTAGGACTTGCCCGCGCCGTGATCGGCCAGGGTCAGGTTCTCGTTCCCGGCCAGCACTTCCTTCAACAGCGGCTCGATGAAGTGAAACAGGTGATAAACCTGTTTCAGCTTGCGTCGGCTGTCCTGATTGAGCTTTCCATCCCGCGTTAAAATATGCAGCTCTTTGAGAAGCTCGATGGATTGACCGGGCTTGATTTCGGGGATGAGATTCACGATGGCTTCCTGATGGGCGGATAGGGCCATTTTAACCCCAAATTATCCATTAGCTTCGTCATTCCCGCGAAGGCGGGAATCCAGTGAGACAAACACTCCGCGAAGCAGACAAGACCTCGGTTCTGTCCCGCTA
The DNA here is from genome assembly GCA_030691435.1 of Sulfuricella sp. GTDB lineage: Bacteria > Pseudomonadota > Gammaproteobacteria > Burkholderiales > Sulfuricellaceae > Sulfuricella. Next base: position 1,681 of record JAUYEK010000028.1, read on the forward strand.
CGCGGGGATTATTAAACCAACTGGATTCCGGCTTTCGCCGGAATGACGGCACTGATTTGGATGTTGTCACGTACCCGTTTGAATATGAAAGCGTTGCCGTAATTCGGGCACCAGCTTCGCCCGAATCTCGTCCCGCACTTTGACAAAGCTTTCCAGCGGCTCGCCGTGGGGGTCGTGGAACGGCATGTGGATCGCGGGGATGGCCATGGGGAAAACCGGGCAGGCTTCCCTGGCGTTGTCGCACACTGTCACCACCAGGTCGATGGCTTCGTTCATCACCGCGTCCACGTCCTTGGGGTAAAGCCCTACGGTATGCAGGCCGCCCAGCTTCAGCGCCTCGATGGCACCGTCCGCCACCTTGGGCTGGGGCCGGGTACCGGCGGAAAGCGCCCGCACTTGCGGGCCAAGGTCGTGATTGACGATGGCTTCAGCCATCTGGCTGCGGCAGGAGTTGCCGGTGCACAGAATCAACACGGTTTTAGTCATAACGCTTACTCCTTGCCGCAGCAGCCGCAGCAGGATTCCTTGCCGCCCAGCCAGACCTCCACCGCACTCTTGGCCGGCACGCCGCCGGCATGCACCACCTTGCCGTCGATCACCACGCCGGGCGTGGACATCACGCCGTAGCCCAGGATGGCAGCCATGTCCTCCACCTTTTCCAGCTGAATTTCCACGCCTTTGGCCTTGGCGGTTTCCTCGATCAGCTTCATGGTCGCGTTGCAGTTGGCACAGCCTGTGCCCAATACCTTGATGTTCTTCATTTTCCAGCTCCTGTTATAAATATACAAAAATTAGTCTAACCGCAGAGGACGCGGAGGACGCAGAGGAATTCAAAAACTCACACCTTAAATGCGCGTTCAGCAAAAGTCAGAATAACGAAAGTCACTCTCAAGAAATGCCATGCAACCCATTGATTATGTAAGGTGCGCCGTGCGCACCAATAAGCGTGAGTCGGTGCGCATGGCGCACCTTACATGTTTCTTCGGCGCGATTTGCGGCACAGAGCCGATACTACGCTAACCCATGCTTTTCCTCCGCGTCCTCCGCAGTTCAATAGTTTTTTCCAGACTCAACAACACGATTTCCCGCTTGCCGTCGGCGTGCAGCAGGCGCCCTCCGCGACGGGAATGGCGGACAGTTTCGCCTTGGCGCCTTCCTTCCTGCATGCTTCATCAAAGCGGGTGTCCAGCGAATCCCCCGCCTCATCGCGAATGTGGCGCGCGATTTCAACCACCGCGTCGATCTGCTCCTGCGCCACGCCATACTGTTTCAGCTTATCCATCTGGCACAGCCCCTGTTTGGGGTGGTTGGCGGCGATGTTCGCCGCCAGTGAAACCAAAGCCACGATGGAAGGATGCAAGGCAATATCAGTCATGAGAGGACTCCTTTGGATTACAGAACAGCATTAAAAATGTAGCCCACCAGCATGATGCCGACCGCTACGACCCCCGCAAAAGTAGCAATCAGCCGGGGCTTCAAAACCTT
>JAUYEK010000029.1 GCA_030691435.1 Sulfuricella sp.
ACGGCCTGCTCTCTTGCTGTTTGGAAACTCACGACCCTGAATTACTCCAGCGCCGCTTCCTCATGCTACCGGGGCGCACGGACAACTCCCCGGACGGGACTTCAACCCGCTAGATTTACTGCTGTTACTGCGAACGGTCAGCATCGCAATAATTTTTTGATAGCACCATTCGGGTCAGAACGAATTTGACCTATCACTTCCCCACCCAATTTTCCACCTCCAGCCCCACCACCCGCGAAAACTCCCCGACGTTGTCGGTGACCAGTACTGCTCCGAGCGCCAGCGCCTGGGCGGCAATCCATAGGTCGTTGGCGCCGACAGGGGTGCCTTTTTTCTCCAGGTCTGCACGGATAAACCCGTAGCGGCGACTGGCTTCGGTATCCAGTGGTACGGCGGGGATGTTTTCGATCAGGCTGGAGAGGCGGACGCGGTTTTTTTCCACATACGCGCTTTTTTCCGCGCCGAATTCCAGTTCGCCGAGCACGATGGGCGAAAGGATCAGGGCGGAGAGGGGGATTTTTTCCAGCCTGCCGATTACGCCCAGCACGTCTTTCATGGCGGCGATGATAATGTTGGTATCGAGCAGGTAGGCCATTTCCTACTCCAGCGGCGGCACGGACTCAGGCAGGGAGTCGGAGGGGGCCTCAAGGTCGATGTCGCTTTCATTCCAGAAAGGTCTGAACACGTCCGCCGCCATGCGCGGCTTGTCCGGCACGATGCGCGCCACGATGCGGCCATGTTTGGTGATGGCGATTTCTTCCCCCGCCTCAACTTCGGACAGCAGGGCCGAGAAGTGGGATTTTGCTTCGACAATGGGGATGGTTCGCATGGCTCCAAAAAATGACTATATGGTCATATATATTTTATCCGCCCTTGGAATTCAAGCTATTAAGCCGATCAATCGGAATCTTTTCCTGTTGCGTTATACTTCGGTTTTGCCTGCAGGCAGGAATCCGGAATTCCAAAACCGGCCATGGATTCTGGCCTTCCGGTTTCATCAAGACTGCTATAATCCGCAGCTTGGTCCATCCATGATATTCAAAAGGAAAAGTGATATGAAGCGTTCCGCCCTTCTGCTGTGTTTCCTGAGCCTGGCGATCTCTGCCCACGCTGCCGACGCCTCGACTGATGCAGGGCTGGCGGAGATTCAGGCTTTGGGCCGCATCAACGGTCAGGCGCTTGCCTGCGACTACGCAGACACCGCCTCCCGCATCAAGACCGTGATGATTCAGCACGCACCCAAGTCGCGGCGCTACGGGGCGGCTTTCGAGGAAGCCACCAACAAGGCCTTCCTCGACCAGAGCAGGAAGGAGATGACCACCTGCCCTGATGGCCCCACTCTCAGCGGACAGGTCGATGAAGCGACCCAACGCTTGCTGGCTGCCGTACCAGCCCCCGTAACGAAGTAACCCCCCATGAATCGATTCTGCCTTGCCATTCTAGCCGCAGCCCTGCTGTGCGCGGCGCCTGCACGGGCCGAGACGCCTTCGCCCATTGTGGACGATCAACCGGAAATCGGGATCGTTTCCCGTTATCTGCTGATGGATTCCAAGGGGCGGGCGATTTCCGATCAGGATTTTCGCGGCAGCTTTCAGCTCATCACCTTCGGTTACACCTTCTGCCCGGATATCTGCCCAACCACCCTGGCGGAAATATCGCTGATCATGGAAAAACTGGGCAACCGCGCAGAGCAGCTACAACCCCTGTTCGTGACCGTGGATCCGGAACGGGATACTCCCGAAGTGTTGCGCCGCTATACCGCGTATTTTCACCCGCGCATCATCGGCCTCACCGGCTCGCCGGAACTGGTGCGACGCGTAGCCGACCACTTCAAGGTGCGGTATGAAAAACACTGGGAACCCGGCGCGGAAAAAGACAAGTATTCGGTGGACCACTCGGCGGGCTTGTACCTGCTGGGGCCGGATGGGAGCTTTCTCAAAAAATTCGCCTATGCCACTCCACCCCAGGAAGTGGCCGACCGGATTCGGGCACTGATGGAAGATATCAAGTTGCCGTCACCGGCGAAACGGCCACCCGCCAGGAAGGCGCAATAACCTTGAAACCTCAGCCACAGAGAACACAGAGTTCACAGAGAAAAACCCATATCTTGGCGAATCGTCGTCAGTCACCCGTCGGGTACGGAGGAACGGATCGTAATGGCTTGTTCTCTCTGTGAACTCTGTGGCCTGAACTGCGACTTTAGCAACGCACACCGGGCAAGCGAGTTACCCATTTGGGCAGTGGCTAAAAGCGAACAGCTTGTTTAAACTACTGCCTGTCCTTCATTCAAATTATTCAAGACGATGAATCTCTCATACGACGTAGAAGAAGCCGATTTTGACGAACTGGTGGTTGCCCGTTCGAACCAGGTACCGGTGTTGCTGGATATCGGCGCCGAATGGTGCAGCCCGTGTCGTGTGCTGGGGCCGATGCTGGAAAGGCTGGTCAAGGAATATGATGGGAAATTTGTGCTGGCGAAAGTCGATGCCGACGAAAACATGCGTATCGCCGGTCGGCATCAGGCGAGAGGCTTCCCGACAGTCATCGCCTACAGCCGCGGGCAGGAAATCGACCGTTTTCACAGCGCGCAGACCGAAGGCTTTCTGCGCCGCTTTCTCGATAGTTTTATCGAGCGCCATACCGCCGGAAACGATGCAACCGAACCCGCGCTTCAACCCGGCTGACGGTTGCTAGAGACACCCGCCAGCCTACCGTCACGAAGCCGAATTACAGACCCACGACGGCAATCCGCACCCCAAGACACTCGACTACCTGACCGACGCGGATTTTCGCCGTTTTGCGGCTCTCGGGCTGACCGTCCACAGTAACCCGACCCTCAGCGACCAGGGTTTTCCCGCGCCCGCCGCTCTCCGCCACGCCGGCAAGCTTGAGCAGGTTACAGAGTTCGATGTATTCGCCCTTGAGCGGGAATTCGACGGATTGCATAGAGTTTTCCAAAAATAGGTACGTCACGGTACGATGCCGCAATTTCAGTGTCAACCATGCCTTGACCAGACAAGAGACATGACTTCGCGGGCGCAACCAAATCGGTTATTCTTCGCATCCCTGATGCGGCACACCAAAAACGGCACCCACGACAACCGAAAAAGTAAAACTATGGCCATTAAATCCACCATTTTCAAAGCCGAGCTGCAAATTGCCGACATGGATCGCAACTACTACCATGACCATGCGCTCACCATCGCCCAGCATCCATCGGAAACCGACGAACGCATGATGGTGCGAGTGCTGGCCTTCGCGCTGCACGCCCATGAGGCATTGTCGTTCGGCAAGGGGCTGAGCGCCGATGACGAACCCGATCTGTGGCAAAAGGACTTGACCGGCGCCATTGAACTCTGGATAGACGTGGGTTTGCCCGATGAAAAACTCATACGCAAAGCCTGCGGTCGCGCCAGGCAGGTAATCGTCTATACCTATGGCGGCCGTGGCGCCGATATCTGGTGGAACCAGAACGGCAGCAAACTCGAACGGCTCAACAACCTGACCGTAATCAACCTGCCGGAGACCACCAGCCAGGCCTTGGCAACGCTGGTACAGCGCACCATGCAGCTGCAAATGACCATTCAGGACGGGGAGATTTGGATCGCTGACAATAACGTCAGAATGCAGGTCGAACTGGCGACGCTAAAAATGCCGTCGGCGTCCTTTCGCTGAAGCGGCGCGAAAGTGCTGACTTCGCAAACAGAATTGAAGTGGTGCCCGGAGCCGGAATCGAACCGGCACGCCGCGTTAGCAGCGAGGGATTTTAAGTTTCATTAAATTGATGTTTTATAACGTTATTAGAAGTGGCCCCGGAAATCTGAACAAGCCGATAAGTGGAGAATCTGCTACCTTTGACGGCCCTACGGGGCGAAGAAATGGAGCAGAAGATGGCAAAAAGAACGAGGCGGACGCACTCGGCGGTGTTCAAAGCCAAAGTGGCGCTGGCAGCGCTGGCGGGAGACAAGACGCTGGCCGAGTTGGCGCAACGGTTTGAGGTGCATCCCAACCAGATTACGGAGTGGAAACGGCAGCTTGGCGAGCGGGCTGCGGACGTGTTTGGCGGAAGGGACACTGTGGCGGAGCCGCCCGTTGATCTGAAGGCGTTGCACGCCAAGATCGGGCAACTGACGCTGGAGAATGATTTTTTAGAAAGCGCGCTCACCAAGGTGGGATTGCTGAGCGCAAAGCGATGATAGACGGTAACCGCGAACTATCGATCAGCCGCCAGGCCCAGCTGGCGGGGATCAGCCGGGGCAGCGTGTATTATCTGCCCAAACCTGTCGGCGCCGCCGATCTGGCGCTGATGCGCCGCATTGACGCATTGCACCTGGAGCACCCGTTCATGGGCGCGCGCATGCTGCGCGACCAGCTTGACCGGGAGGGTTTCAAGGTCGGGCGTAAACACGTAGGCACGCTGATGGCGCGCATGGGCATTGAGGCGCTCTACAGGAAGCCGGGCACCAGCAAAAAGCACCCCGGGCCCCTACCTGCTGCGCGGTCGGAACATCAACCGGGCCAACCAGGTTTGGGCGCTGGACACGACCTACATCCCGATGGCCAAAGGGTTCGTCTACCTCACCGCCGCCGTGGACTGGGCCAGCCGCAAGGTACTGGCAGCGAAGGTCGCCATCACGCTGGAGGCCTGCCATGCGGTCGATGTGCTGCAAGAGGCGTTCAACCGCCACGGCAGGCCGGAGATTGTGAACACCGACCAAGGCAGCCAGTTCAGCGCGCATGAGTTTGTGCGGGCCGTCAAGGAACAGGGCTGCAAGCTCAGCATGGGCGGGCGCGGAGCTTGGCGGGATAATGTGTTCGTCGAGCGCCTGTGGAAATCGGTGAAGTACGAGCGGGTGTATTTGTATGTCTATGACTCGGTCACCGAAGCCAGAACCTCGATCATGCAATACGTGGACTGGTACAACCGATCCAGGCCGCATTCGAGCCTGGGCAAGAAAACACCGGATGGGGCTTATGCCGTGATGCTGCCGACGGTCAAACTGGCAGCGTGAGAATCAGCAGAGTTTCCACTTAAAAAACTCAGGCTGCTGTTCAAATGAATGGGGCCACTTCTGTAGGAGCGCGCCCTCGGCGCGAATGCGGTCGCAAATCGAGCCGAGGGCGGCGCTCCTATATCGGCGGTTTATGGTAACACAGCGGGTAGGGTTTTTAGTTCGGGGGTCAGGTGAGGCGCAATCGCCTGTAACAACTGGCCGAAAACCTT
>JAUYEK010000313.1 GCA_030691435.1 Sulfuricella sp.
GGTGTCGTTGAGCTGCATCGCCACCTTGTCGGGCAGTTCGTCGAGGTTTTTGTGAAACTTGTTGTAGCGGTAGAGCATGTCCTGCAACGATGCGCAGACGAAGAAATACTGCTGTTTCAGCCGTAATTCGCGGCCCATCGCCGTGGTGTCGTCGGGGTAGAGCACCTTGGACAGGTTTTCCGATTCATTCTTGTCCTCCACCGCCTTGATGTAGTTGCCCTCGTTGAAGTACTTCAGGTCGAAGTCGCGCGACGATTTGGCCGACCACAATCGCATGTTGTTCACCGACTTGCCGCCGTAGCCCGGAACTGGCGTGTCGTAGGCCATTGCCATGACATCCTCGGTATCTACCCAGTGGTGGCGTAGGCTTCCTGCCTCGCTGATGTATTCCACCACCCGGCCGTGAAACTTGACCGGATACAGCACTTCCGGACGCGGAAATTCCCAGGGATTGCCATAGCGCAGCCAGCTGTCCGGGTGTTCTACCTGCCAGCCATTTTCGATCCGCTGGTTGAACATGCCATACTCGTAGCGGATGCCGTAACCATAGCTTGGCAGGCCGAGGGTTGCCATGGAATCCAGGAAACAGGCGGCCAGCCTCCCCAGTCCCCCATTGCCGAGAGCAGCGTCGGGTTCGGACGAACTTGCCTGCTCCATATCCATGCATTCCTTTTCCGCGGCTTCACAGCACTCGTCGTAATAGCCCATGTTGAGCAGGCTATTGGACAGGGAACGCCCGATCAGAAATTCCATCGAAAGGTAGTAAACCCGCTTGGCATCGGCCTGGTAATAGCGCCGCATGGTTTCCATCCAGCGCCCGGTAAGACGATCTCGGGCAGTGTGCGCAAGCGCAAAGAACCAGTCGCGGGGAGTGGCGGTGAAATGATCTTTGCCAACGGAATAGGTCAGGTGGCTGGAGACCGCATCACAAAATTTTCCCGCTTTTTCATGCTGGGGCGGCGGGTTGGATGGGTCTGCTTTTACCGGTTTCTTGGCCATTGTGTTATCTCCCGTTATGCGAATCTGTTTAACCCAGATAATCCATTAGAGCCAAAACACCGCTGTAGGAGCGGCGCCCTCGCCGCGATTTTCGACCGCATTCGCGCCGAGGGCGGCGCTCCTACAGGCACGAACATTCCAATGGATAATCCGGGTTGAAACAAATTCATGCTTTACGGGCAGCATACAGCCATGCAGATTAGCGGTAAAGAGTCAGCCCAGCACGATAACCAGGTAGGTGACATACATCGCCCCATTGATCCCCAGGTGCCAGACCTTGATCTGTCCGCGGCCGATCATCAGCCTGACCCAAAGCGCGGCCAGAATGGTGATGGCGATGCCGGCGAGCACTTCCTGACGCGGTTCCCACGGCGTGAGCATGATACCGATGGCCGGCAGCAGGGTGCCCTGGAATACCATCGCCCCGGTGATATTGCCGAAGGCCAGGGTGTCCTTGCGCTTGCGGATCCACAGGATGCTGTTGACCTTTTCCGGCAGTTCGGTGGCGATCGGAATGATCAGCAGCGACAGCAGCAGGGGAGAGATGCCGAGCAGGCTGGAGGCATCCTCCACGCCATGAATGAAGCCCTTGGCGCCAGCCACCAGCAAGGCCAGGCCGAGGGCGATCTGGAACAGGATTGCCGCCATGTTCTGCGGCAGTCCGAAGCGGCACAGGAACATCTTTCCCTCCGCCTCGGTGCCGTGACCATCCTTGACCAGATGGGCGGAAGCGCGCAGGGTGAGCATGATGTAGATGAAGTAGGTCAGCACCAGGGTGAAACCGATGGCAGCGCGGATCGCTGTCTGCTGGTGCGGTACGAACAGGGCGACGGCGGAAAAGGCGAAAGCCAGCAGGAAAAAGTTCAGGTCGCGGGTCAGGCCGGTACGCTCCGGCACGAAATGGCCGTGGACGCCGCGTTTTTTCAGCACCGCCAGCGCCATCAGGGAGATCGACAGGGTGGACAGCATCAGCGGCGCGCCGAGGATCGCGCCGACGCCGATTTCCTCGTTAATGTGGGCATTGGCGGTGCCGGCGAAGATCGCCAGCAGCGGCACCATGGTTTCCGGCAGGGCGGTACCCACGGCGGCAAACAGCGACCCGGTGACGCCTTCCGAGATTTTCAGCTTTTCGCCCAAATGCTCCAATGCATTGGTAAATATCTCGGCGGCAATTAAAATGACGATCAACATCAGGAACAGAGTGGCGAAAGTGGTCATGGGCAGCTTTCCAAAAGATAATTGGCGCGATTATAGCATTGTGCAACCTCAAACAGCTTGGTAGGGTGGGCACGTTTTTGTGCCCA
>JAUYEK010000056.1 GCA_030691435.1 Sulfuricella sp.
GCGCCTATCACGTGGAAACGCCACGCGGCATGGTGACCTTCCTCGATACGCCGGGCCATGAGGCTTTTACGGCGCTGCGCGCGCGCGGTGCCAAAGCCACTGACGTGGTGATTCTGGTGGTCGCTGCCGATGACGGCGTGATGCCCCAGACGATCGAGGCTGTCCATCACGCCAAGGCGGCAGGCGTGCCGGTCGTCGTGGCGATGAACAAGATTGATAAGCCCGAAGCTAATCCGGAACGCATCAAGCAGGAATTGGTGGCGCAAGGGGTCGTCCCTGAAGATTGGGGCGGAGATACCATGTTTGTCGGAGTTTCTGCCAAAAGCGGCGAGGGCATCGATGAACTGCTGGAAGGCGTGTTGTTACAGGCCGAAGTGTTAGAACTAAAAGCGCAAAAGGATGTTCCGGCCAAGGGCTTGGTGATCGAGGCACGGCTGGATAAAGGCCGTGGCCCTGTGGCGACTATTCTGGTGCAGTCTGGAACGCTTAAAGCGGGCGACATGCTCCTGGCTGGCAGTGCCTTCGGTCGCGTACGGGCCATGCTGGATGAAAACGGCGACATGGTGAAAGAAGCCGGGCCTTCCATCCCCGTGGAAATCCAGGGTTTGTCGGAGGTGCCGATGGCGGGCGTGGATGTGATTGTGCTGAACGACGAGCGCAAGGCGCGGGAGATCGCGCTGTTCCGCCAGGGCAAGTTCCGCGACGTGAAACTGGCCAAGCAACATGCGGCGAAACTGGAGAACATGTTCGAGAATATGGGGGAGGGCGAGGTCAGAGTTCTGCCGCTGATCATCAAGACCGATGTTCAGGGTTCCTACGAAGCGCTGGCTCATGCGCTGCAGAAACTTTCCACCGACGAGGTTAAAGTTAACATCATCCATAGCGGAGTGGGAGCGATTACCGAGTCCGACATCAACCTGGCTCTGGCGTCGAAGGCCGTGGTAATCGGTTTTAACTCGCGCGCTGATGCGACCGCACGCAAGCTGGTCCAGTCCGCCGGAGTGGATGTGCGCTATTACACCATTATTTACGATGCGGTGGATGAGATTAAAGCTGCGCTGTCGGGCATGCTGGCGCCGGAGCGCAAGGAGAGCGTGCTCGGCCTGGTGGAAGTGCGCGAAGTGTACCGGATTTCAAAGGTGGGTACGGTTGCGGGTTGCTATGTGCTCGACGGCACCGTAAAACGTGGCTCCATGGTGCGTGTGTTGCGTGATGACGTGGTGATCCATGCCGGCGAACTGGACTCTCTCAAGCGTTTCAAGGACGACGTGAAAGAAGTTAAGTCCGGCTTCGAATGCGGGCTATCGTTGAAGGGCTTTAACGACCTCAATGTTGGCGATCACCTCGAAGTTTATGAGATGGTTGAAGTTGCACGTAGTCTTTAGCCATCTATTCATACGGATAGCCTGGAAGAACCATCATGGGTAAAGCCTTTTTGCGAACCGGTCGGGTTGCCGAGCAAATCCAGCGCGAACTGGCTGACCTGATCCAGATGGAAGTAAAGGATCCGCGTGTCGGTCTGGTGACCTTGACGGGTGTCGAGGTGACCCAGGATTATGCGCATGCCAAGGTGTATTTCACCACGATGAAGTCGGCTGACCAGGCGCCCAAGGCGCAGGCGGGCCTCGATCATGCCGCCGGCTTCCTGCGCTCGCAGCTGGCGCACCGCATGAAACTGCGGATCATGCCCCAGCTGCATTTCATTTACGATATTTCCGTCGAGCATGGTGTGCGCTTGTCCCAACTGATCGACGAGGCAGTTGCCTCAGATAAAGCGCATCAACGAGAAGAATAGCCCATTGCAGTTTAAACGAATCAAGCGTCCCATCAGTGGTGTTTTGTTGCTGGATAAGCCTTACGGAATTTCGTCGAATGGCGCTCTGCAGCAGGCCAAAAGGCTGTATCAGGCTGCCAAGGCGGGGCACACCGGCAACCTGGATCCGATCGCGACGGGCTTGCTGCCGATCTGCTTTGGAGAGGCTACCAAGTTTTCACAGTTTCTGCTGGATGCAGGCAAAACCTATCAGGCGGTTTTCAAACTGGGGAAAACCACCACCACGGGTGATTCCGAAGGTGAAGTGACCAGCAGCAGCGACGTCGATCTGTCGCTTGGTCAGGTGGAACAAGCGCTGCAACAGTTTATTGGCCCCATTTTCCAGGTGCCGCCGATGCATTCGGCCCTCAAATTTCAGGGCAAGGCGCTTTATACTTATGCTCGCGCTGGAGTTGAGATTGAACGGGCGGCGCGCCCGGTGACGATTTACAGCTTAACGCTGGATAGCTTTGCCGGCGACGAGTTGAGCGTTACGGTGGCGTGCAGCAAGGGCACCTACAT
>JAUYEK010000065.1 GCA_030691435.1 Sulfuricella sp.
GCATCCGGAATTTCCGGCTCGTCCAAGACGTAATACAGGTAGTTGTGGCGCTCGATTTCCTCGCGCAGGAAACGGGCGCGGGCGGCAATGTCGGAGGGCGTTATCATTTAGCGTAGGATGGGTGGAGCGTAGCGATACCCATCATTTGAGCCGCCATTTGATGGGTATCGCTACGCTCCACCCATCCTACATTCTTTTTCAAGAAAACAGCCTTAGTGCGCGGGCACTGCCGCTCTTGATCTGCTGCGCTTCCATCCTTGCGTAAATATCGGCAAGCTGCTGCTTGATCCTGGCGATTCCGGCATCGCTCAGAGGTCGACGGTTATCGTCCACCACCTGCCCACCCAGCGAAGAGGCCATCTGCCTGGCCAGCATCAGCATCTGGTTGAATACGCGCACCCCGTCGGCAACCTTGGGCACATCGAACAGAAAGGTGATGCCATGGGTGCTGAGCTGGCGGATATTTTCTGCGGAGAACGGCGTCGGATCCAGATTGGCCAGCGAGAATAAATCCGCTCCCTCGTCATTGAAAAAGTGGAACGCGCCGTCCGGCTGCAATTTCATTCCAGCCGCTTCAGCCATGGCCCGTACCTTGGTGGCAGCGAAAACTTCGCCGTTCTGCGTGATGATATTCGCGCCGATCAGCACGTCGACATCGGCGCAGAACTGGTCAAGCGCGGCAGCGAGCGCCAAGGCGGGCTGCCGGTCGGGGAATTCGGCGATCGCCACCAGTTCGTCGGCTACCGCCTGAACCTGGCCGCAGAACGCCAGCAGATCCTGCTCGGAAACCGGCCCGGAGCGATCCGCCAGCTGCAATGTTGCGGCAATATTGAGATATTCCTCGGCACTCCCCTGCCCGGCCGCTTCCCATCCGCCGGTCAGTGAATTCATGCCGAGCCAGCGCACGCGTCTATCGAAATCTCCCTGGCGCTGTATCGCCTCAATGAGAGCCGCGACTCCAACCGGTTCGCCCGGATGAAGCTGAACCCGGTAATTGATGGCTTCATCCTGCAACACGACCGGCCTGTCTTCAGGCTGAGCGACGAGGGGCAGCCTTACCCCCTCTTCCGGCAGCGATTCAAGCGCGGGGATAGGCTCGATTTTCTCGATGATTTCTTCCGGTGCCGCCAGTTCCTCTGCCGGCTCCACCGGCATCTCCTCCGGCGGCATTGAGACGACCGGCTCGATCCGCGACTCTTTGCGAAAACCGGCAATTTCGCGCGCATCCGTAAGGGTGTCGGGAAGAGTGTCAGAGCCGCTCTCAAGCAGCACATCTTCCTGTCTGACGGGGAAAGCCTTCTCGGCAATGCGCCGATACTTCCTTTCCTGGAAACGGTTAAAACCGTACACGCCGGCTACGATCAGGAGACCGATCGCCAGCAAACTGATTTGCAATTCGCTCATCGCATTACCCCAAAAACTTAAACATTCTCTGTAGGAGGGCCGCTCGCGGCCCGAATCACGGACATTGTTCGCGCCGCCAGCGGCGCTCCTACAATTTGCGCAAATTATAACTCAAGCCGGCACTTCATCCTTCATCCGCATCGCCTCTTCGATATCCACCGCCACCACGCGCGACACGCCCATTTCCTGCATGGTGACGCCGATCAGCTGTTCCGCCATTTCCATGGTGATCTTATTATGGCTGATGTAGACGAACTGGGTCTGTACCGACATTTTTTTCACCAGCTCGCAGAAGCGTTCGGTGTTGGTATCGTCGAGCGGTGCGTCCACCTCGTCGAGCAGGCAGAACGGTGCCG
>JAUYEK010000075.1 GCA_030691435.1 Sulfuricella sp.
CGGAATTTGCGGCAGCCGCAAATTCCGCGACTACCCCGACTTCATCGTCAACTACGAGACCGAGCCTGGTTCGGGCATCGGCTTCCTCGCCGGCTGGCGCGGCAAGGGCGGGGAAAAGTTCATGCGCGGCGAGCCCAATCCGCGCCAGTGGGAGATGTACGCCAAGAACAACTGCGTCTATCAATACCACCTGCCGCGTTCCTACCAGTACATGCGCAACTGGAATCAGGGCTATCTGGAATGGGCGCAGCGCCACCGCCTGACGCGCTATGCCGAGCCGATCAACATCCATATCTATTCCGAAGTGCTGCAGAAATTCCGTCTCGCCGCCCAGGGCAAGACCGATGGCCGCCAGCCGCCAGAGCGCCTGAGGCAGCGCATTGAAACCTATTTTGACCCGCTGCCGTTCTACTATGAACCGCTTGAGGCGCAGCTCAGTGACAATGCCAAGTATCCGCTCAACGCGGTGACTCAGCGCCCGATGGCGATGTACCACTCGTGGGATTCGCAGAATGCCTGGCTGCGTCAGATTCATGCCCATAACTACCTGTTCGTGAACCCTGTGACCGCACAGGCCCAGGGTATCGCCGACGGCGACTGGATATGGGTCGAATCGATGCATGGCAAGGTGCGCTGCATGTGCCGTTACTCCGAGGCGCTCGAACCCGGTACGGTGTGGACCTGGAACGCCATCGGCAAGGCCAAGGGCGCGTGGAACCTGGCGCCGGAAGCGAACGAGTCGGAAAAGGGCTTCCTGCTGAACCACCTGATTTCCGAAGAATTGCCGGCCCATCGCGATGGCACCCACCTTTCCAACTCCGACCCGGTCACCGGGCAGGCGGCATGGTATGACGTCAAGGTGAAAATCACCAAGGCGACCGAGGGCGAACCGGAGCAGACTTCCCCGCAATTCGAGCCCGTGCCTGCCGCGCCCGGCACCGGCAAGGTCCGGCGCGCCTGGCAGGCGTTTTTTGCCGGGAAAGGAGAGTGGAAATGACCCAGCTCGCCCTGGTCATCGACCTCAATGTCTGCGTGGGTTGCCATGCCTGCGTCACCAGCTGCAAGGAATGGAATACCTCCGGCCCGGCGGGCGCCATGTCAGACGACCGCCCCTACGGCGCTGACCCGACCGGCACCTTCTTCAACCGGGTGCAGACTTTCGAGGTCGGCAGCTACCCCAATACCGAGACCGTGCATTTCCCCAAATCCTGCCTGCATTGCGAGGAGCCGCCCTGCGTGCCGGTGTGCCCGACGGGCGCTTCGTACAAGCGCAAGGAGGACGGTATCGTGCTGGTGGACTACGACAAGTGCATCGGCTGCAAGTATTGCTCCTGGGCCTGCCCCTACGGCGCCCGCGAGATCGACGAGCACCAGAAGGTGATGAAAAAGTGTACCCTCTGCGTCGACCGGATTTACGACCAGTCCTTGCCGGAAGCGGAGCGCAAGCCGGCGTGCGTGCTGGCCTGCCCGACCAGCGCACGCCTGTTCGGCGACGTGCACGACTCGGAGTCGGCGGTTTCGGTGGCGATCCGGGAAAGCGGCGGTTATGCACTGATGCCGGAGTGGGGGGCCAAGCCGTCCAACTACTACCTGCCAAGGCGCAAGACGCAGATCAGGATCCACACCGATGAACTGATGCGTGCCGACAACCCGCTCAAGAAAGAGCGCCAATTGCCGCAACCGGACAAGAGCGAGCCATCTCTGGACGACGTGACTTCCTGGTAAGCATAGTCCTGAGTCCTGAGTGGAAAGTCCTGAGTAGTTGGCGCTACGCGTTTTACTCAGGACTCAGCACTTTTTTACTGGAGTTTAGTATGCATCCCGCGTTTTCAGTGATTTTTCTTACCACTCTGATTGGCGCCGGCCAGGGGTTGTTCCTGGCTCTTTACACCGGCCAGGTTTATGCCTTTTTCCATTTGTTGCCGGCGCAGGCGGATGGCCGTTTTTATGCGATAGGTAGCCTGATCGCCTTGCTGCTCCTGGCCGGAGGACTGGTGGCTTCCTTCTTCCACCTCGGTCATCCCGAGCGGGCCTGGCGTTCGGCGGCGAAATGGCGCACGTCCTGGCTGTCGCGCGAGGTGATCGTGTTGCCGGCGTTCATGGGCGTGGTGTTTCTCTATGGCGCGGCGCATAGCCTTGGCTGGCATGGCCCGCTCGTCACCTTCGGCACGCTGACTCTGGATGCGACGATGGTGCTCGGCGTGCTCGGTACGGTGCTGTGCTTCGCGTTGTTCATTTGCACGGCGATGATTTACGCCTGCCTGAAATTCCTGCAGGAATGGCATAGCCCGCTGACGGTCGTGAATTACCTGCTCCTCGGCAGCGCTTCCGGCTTCATCCTGGCGACGGCTTATTCGGCATACGTCGCACCCGATCTGGTCGGGTTCCATGGCAAGTGGGCGATGGTGATTACTCTGCTGGCGCTGGCGACGCGTACCGCATCGCTGGTTCGCAATGCCCGCCTGAAGCCGAAATCCACGCTGCAAACGGCGATTGGTGTGCGCCACGGCCAGATTGTGCAGAAATCTCAGGGCTTCATGGGCGGTTCGTTTAATACCCGCGAGTTTTTTCATGGCAAGGGAGCAGGCCTGCTGCGCTCGGTCAAATGGGTGTTCCTGGTGCTGGTGTTCGCGCTTCCGTTGCTGCTACTGGCCGGTGGGCTATCCTCTTCCTTTGGTGGATTGCTGTCTGCTGCCTTTTTGGTGCAATATATTGGCCTGCTCGCCGAGCGCTGGTTTTTCTTTGCCCAGGCTAACCATCCGCAGAATCTGTATTACCAGACTATTTCCTGATTCTTATCGGGACAAGGAGAAATCATGAGCCGTGTTTTCCTGACTTTGTTTATCCTGATTTTTGTTAAGGCCGCATGGGCCGAAGTGCAAATTCCCGTGCCCAGGGTCGTGAAGATCAACGAGCGGGTATATGCCCTGCTCGGCCCGATGGGCCTGCCGAGCCAACACAATCAGGGTTACATGGTGAACAGCACCGTGATCATCGGTGACCAGGGCGTGATTCTGGTGGATAGCGGCGGCACAGACGTGGTCGGCAAACACTTGGCGAAAGCGATTGCCAAAATCACGCCCAAGCCGGTTACCCACATCATTAACACCCATCACCACGGCGACCATCATTTGGGCAATGTGGCATTCAAGGGCGCGGAAATCCTCAGCTCTGAACAGTGCAGGGCGCTGGTTGAGAAAACTGGCGAGGAATGGGTGCAGATCATGGAAAGCATGGTTGGCCGCAAGTTTCCCGGCACCCGCCCGGTGCCGGCTATGGTTACCTTCAAGGAGGAAAGCGCTAGTGATCGCAACCTTCAAGGCGTGAAAATGCGGTTGTGGGTGCCGCGGGGCTCACATACGCCGGGCGACATGATGCTCTATCTGCCGGACGATAAGGTGCTGATCGGAGGGGACATTCTGGTCAACACGATTATTCCGAACATGCGCGATGCGAATATCCGCAACTGGATAGCGGCTCTCGCCAAGGCACAGGATTTTGAAGCTGTCACTATCGTGCCGGGCCATGGGCCATTGATGACCATGGCAGACGTGGCCAGGCTGCACAAGCTCTTGGCCGGTTTCTATGCCGGCGTGGAAGCTGGGTACAAGAAGGGCCTGAGCGA
>JAUYEK010000080.1 GCA_030691435.1 Sulfuricella sp.
CAGGTCGAAGGTCGTGGCTACGCCCAGCTTGGCCTCAAGCGCGTGAGTGTAATCGGCGAACAATACCAGCGCAGCCAGACCGGCGGAGCCGATGGCATAGCCTTTGGTGACCGCCTTGGTGGTGTTGCCCACCGCGTCCAGCGCGTCGGTGATGACCCGCACGTCGTCCGGCAAGCCGGCCATTTGCGCGATGCCGCCCGCGTTATCGGTGATCGGGCCGTATGCGTCCAAAGCCACGATGATACCGGCCATCGACAGCATCGAGGTCGCGGCAATGGCGATGCCATACAGACCGGCCAGTTCGTAAGCACCCCAGATCGACAGGCACACGACGAGCACGGGTGCGGCGGTCGACTTCATCGAAACGCCCAGTCCGGCGATGATGTTGGTGCCATGGCCGGTGGTGGAAGCCTCGGCGATATGGCGCACCGGCGCGAATTCGGTCGCGGTGTAATACTCGGTAATCCACACCATGGCAGCGGTCAGCGCCAGACCGATCAATGTAGCGAAGTACAGGTTCAGCGACGAAATCAGCTTGCCGTCTATCATCACGCCATCGCCCATCATCATGGTGGTGATGGGATAGAAAGCAATCGCCGCCAATACGGCGGAAACCGCCAGGCCGCGATACAGCGCGTTCATGATCTTGCCGCCTTCACGCGCCGTAACGAAGAAAGTGCCCGCGATGGATGCGATGATGGAGAAGCCGCCCAGCACCAGCGGGTAGATCACCGCTTCGGGGGAACCGGTAATCAGCAGTCCGCCCAAGAGCATGGTGGCGATGATAGTCACGGCTTAGGTTTCGAACAGGTCGGCGGCCATGCCGGCGCAGTCGCCGACGTTGTCGCCGACGTTGTCGGCAATCACGGCAGGATTGCGCGGGTCGTCCTCGGGGATGCCGGCTTCGACCTTGCCCACCAGGTCGGCACCGACGTCGGCGCCCTTGGTGAAGATGCCGCCGCCGAGTCGGGCGAAAATGGAAATCAGCGAACCGCCGAAGGCCAAGCCCACCAGAGCATGAGTCGCCTGGTCGGTGGTGGCGCCCATCATCATGGTAAGGAAAGCGTAATAGCCCGCCACGCCGAGGAGGCCCAGGCCAACCACCAGCATGCCGGTGATCGCGCCACCCTTGAAGGCCACGTTCAGGGCGGCGTTAAGGCCATCCTTGGCGGCTTCAGCGGTGCGCACGTTGGCGCGTACCGACACGTTCATGCCGATATAGCCCGTCAGGCCAGACAGGACTGCGCCGAGGGCGAAGCCGACGGCGGTTTGCCAACCCAGTGCAACAAAAATAGCCACTAGCAGAATCGCACCGACAATGCCGATGGTGGCGTACTGACGGTTCAGGTAGGCCTGAGCCCCTTCCTGCACCGCAGCGGCGATTTCCCGCATGCGATCGTTGCCTGTCGGCAAGCCCAAAATCCACTTAATCGAAACCGCTCCATATAGAAGCGCCGCAATCGCGCATAACAGCGCGAACCCCAGTCCACCTGACATAATTATTCTCCCCAAGTTAAGCCGGCCGATCAGGGCCGGCCAATTACCCTAAAGCCAAACATCCCAACACTCTAACTCAAAAATCACCCACAAAAACCGATCTGCGACAAATAACATTCATCCTGGAACCCGCTTTTAGCAAGCGTAGGGCGGGCACCGTTTTTGTGCCCACCCTACACGATCTTAAAGCTTAAATTCAGCCAGCTTCTTCGGCACCGCCATATTTTGCAGCTTTACATAATCCGGCAGGCCATTTTTGTAGGGCGGGTAATCCTCGCCCTGGATCAACGGCGAGAGATAAGTGCGGCATTTTTCAGTAATGCCGAAGCCATCCTCGGTAATAAAATCCTTGGGCATGAATTTTTCCACATTGGCCACGTTCTTCAGTTCAGCCGCACCAATTTTCCATGTGTAAGGTGCATCGGTAAGCCGGTCGATGGTAGGCATTACCGAGTTTTTGCCCGCCAGAGCCAGTTCTACCGCAGCAACACCCAGCGCATAAGCCTGCTCCACGTCGGTTTTGGATGCGAGATGACGCGCCGCGCGTTGCAGGTAATCGGCTACCGCCCAGTGGTATTTGTAGCCCAGAGCATCCTTGATCATGTTCGCCACCACCGGCGCAGCACCACCCAGTTGGGCATGACCGAAAGCGTCGCGAGTGCCTGCTTCGGCCAGGAACTTGCCATCGGGATAGTGCGCACCCTCGGAAACCACCACCGTGCAGTAGCCGTGAGACTCGACCTTTTCCTTCACCTTGGCGAGGAACCTGGCCTGATCGAACTGCACTTCCGGGAACAGGATCACGATCGGAATATCGTTATCCGCATCGGCGGCCAAACCGCCGGCAGCAGCAATCCAGCCGGCGTGGCGACCCATCACCTCGATCACGAACACCTTGGTCGAGGTTTTCGCCATGGAAGCCACGTCAAAGCTGGCCTCACGGGTGGAAACGGCGATGTATTTTGCGACCGAGCCAAAACCGGGGCAGCAGTCCGTAATGGGCAAGTCGTTGTCCACGGTTTTCGGCACATGGATCGCCTGGATCGGGTAACCCAGGGTTTCTGACAGTTGCGACACTTTCAGGCAGGTATCGGCGGAATCGCCACCCCCATTGTAGAAAAAATAGCCGATGTCGTGTGCCTTGAAAATCTCTATCAGGCGTTCATATTGCAGCTTGTTCTCTTCCAGGCTCTTCATCTTGAAACGGCAGGAGCCGAATGCGCCGGAAGGCGTGTGGCGCAACGCAGCGATGTCGGCATCGGTTTCCTTGCTGGTGTCGATCAAGTCTTCAGTCAGCGCGCCGATAATGCCATTGCGACCGGCATACACTGTGCCGATCTGATCCTTGTGCTTGCGCGCAGTCTCGATCACGCCGCAGGCGGATGCATTGATCACCGCAGTCACGCCACCGGACTGGGCATAAAAAGCGTTCTTCGCCATATCTTTGAGACTCCCTAAAATTATTGATTCTGCTGACGCTTCGCCTGGTGGTCGGCCTGGAGCTTGAGCAGGGCCACCACGCATTCGAGCAGATCATCGTATTCCGCCCTGCCGGTGCCATACTGCTCGCGCACCGAGTAAAAAAACTGGCAGCGGAAACGATTATCACCGACCTT
>JAUYEK010000082.1 GCA_030691435.1 Sulfuricella sp.
GCATCCAGGCCGATCATGTCATCCTGGCGGTCGGCCACAGCGCGCGCGACACTTTCCAGATGCTCTACGACCGGGGGGTTTATATCGAGGCCAAACCCTTTTCCATCGGCTTCCGCATCGAGCACCCGCAATCACTGATCGACACCTGCCGTTTCGGCAAGAACGCCGGCAATCCCTTGCTCGGCGCCGCCGATTACAAGCTGGTCCATCATTGCAGCAACGGCCGTTCGGTCTACAGTTTCTGCATGTGTCCGGGCGGCCAGGTGGTGGCGGCGGCATCGGAGCCGGGCCGGGTCGTGACCAACGGCATGAGCCAGTATTCGCGCAGCGAGCGCAACGCCAACAGCGGCCTCGTGGTCGACATCACCCCCGCCGACTTCCCGGGCGACCCGCTGGCGGGCATCGCCTTCCAGCGCCACTGGGAGGAGCGCGCATATGAACTGGGCGGGCGGAACTACCAAGCGCCGGGGCAGCTGGTGGGCGACTTTCTGGCAGGCAAACCTTCCACGGAATTCGGCTCGGTGCAGCCGTCCTACACGCCCGGCGTGCATCTGGCCGATCTCGGCAGCGCCCTGCCGGATTACGCCATCGCGGCGATCCGCGAGGCCATCCCCGCCTTCGACAAACAGATCAAGGGGTTTTCCATGCACGATGCCATGCTGACCGGCGTGGAGACGCGCACCTCGTCCCCGGTCCGCATCAAGCGCAACGACGACTTCCAGAGCCTGAACACGCGGGGACTCTTTCCCGCGGGAGAGGGCGCGGGCTACGCCGGAGGCATTCTTTCAGCGGCGGTGGATGGCATCAAGGTGGCCGAGGCTGTGGCTTTGAGCATGGTTCGCGAGGGTGCGCGTAGCGACTGAGTGATGACGAAGGTCAATCCTTACTGACATCAAGCCACCGAAGACGCATTGATTTCTCGAGAATAATGCAAATGTAATCTGGAAACCACGGTTTTTAGGATGATTGGACACTTGGACGGGGCATTACTGTCTGAGCGAGTCTGGTTTGGGCTAACGTGACGTTCTCTTCGATCAACTCGATACCAACAAAGCGCCTATTAAGCTCTTTGCACGCAACGCCTACGGAACCAGACCCAGCAAACGGATCCAACACAAGCGCCCCTTCCTTAGTGCTAGCCAGAACGCACGGGCGAATTAGCTCCACAGGGAAAGGCGCCGCATGTCCTTTGACCCCCGTATTGACTGCACTACTCCATACGCTGCGACTTGGCCGAAAGCGATCCGTATCATTCGCGCGAAGCACATCCCAGTCAAACGAATATTTCTCTGATTTTGAAAGCAAAAAAATATGCTCATGGCTTTGATGAGGGCGATCCTTAACGGATTCAGGAATCGGATTCAGCTTATGCCAAATAGACTCAGATCTGAGATACCAACCATCAGCCTGAAGTCTGAAAGCCACCCTCCATGCGAGACCGATTAAATCCTTTCGCTTTAGACCTTCAGGCGTTCTGGGACGACTCGTCATCCCGCGATGCGTGTGACGCTTGTCGGTATCTCGATAGGTGCGGTTTCCTGATGTGTAACCATCGCCAATGATGAGCCACATCGTACCATCATCCGCCATAACCTCTCTAATCGCTTGAAACACACCGCTGAGCGTATCAAGATACTCGTCTAGTGTCGGTTCCGCTCCGATTTCATTTGGAGCACCATACGACCTGAGACCCCAATAGGGAGGGGATGTTATGACAGACTGAACGGTTCCAGATTCGATTGCAGAAATTGCTGATCGCGCGTCCCCAACCAAGACAGCATGGTCTGAACCCGCCAATCTTGATTGGAGCGACAGCGTCTTGATGTTCTTTCTGAGCTGCTTTGAAATTACCCCCAAAATGGCTAGGAAGCTTCAAACTGCCGAACTAACTCAAGGACGTCCCTTTTAAAGGTAAAATCTCTCGACTCTTTGGCATAAACGATTAAGCTTGCTAACACTGATCGAAACAATCGCCACGTCCTTGGCATCTGCTCCTTTGATTCAGTGCCAGTACGCAATTTCTTCAGCAAGAAGCCAATGCTCATGAGAATCCTGATCAAGGCAAATGCCGTGTCGGAATTGAAACTCTCCCGGAACTGCGAGGCAAAGGAGAGTGCTTCTTTGCTCAAATCAGCCCAAGCGTCCTTCTCAGCTTCCCAGACATCAGGAAGCTCAAAAAAACAAGCCTCAACGAGCTTCAAAAACTCGCTATGCAAGCTCGATAGCGCAGGACTTGCTATGGCTTGAGGAAAATTGGCGGCCGACGGCGCGTTGAAAAACCACTCAAGAGAAGATTTTTGGCTTGAAGGCATCATTTTGGATCTCCTTTCCCCTGCGGCGATAATTTGATCAGCTCAGCAGTAAGTTCATTATCTAATAATTGTACAGCACCGGTTGTGCCCTGTGAAGAATCTTGCAACCTCCCTTTACCCTCCCCGCCATCCTCATCGACGCTCAGACCCTTTGGACTCCCAGCAGTTCTGGTAGATAGTGCTTGAATGGAATTAATGACCATTCGCAGTATGTCGGTACCCACGTCTTTCTGAATTTCCAGGCACATTGCGAGAGCCTTTGCCTTGGGATTTATGAAGTCTTTGCTAGACTTAAGTAGCTCTAACTTCCTTTTTAAGGCCTCCACTTCAGCCTGGGGAATCGCCTCTTGGAGTGTCAAGCAAACGAGAAGAACATCAGGGTAAATTGCCTCAGAATCCACACCATCCATGAAGGAAATAACTTCTACCAATGCTGATGCTCCACGTGGCTTGTCGATCTGCCGATCAAGATATTGGTTAAACACGTTAAGTATTTGCGCAGGACCGACATCGACCTTCGGTCGGTTAGCACGACCATCGATAGCAAACAAGCTGCTGCGGAGGGCAAACATCGCCGCAAACCCAACCAGTGAGGCCTGCAACATTGCGAGTCCGGGACTAGTTGCAAAAAGTGCAACGATATTGGTCTTTTGAAGCGCTTCAGACGCGAACAACCCAATTCCTGCCGCTAAGCCGTTAATCGCATAATAAATACCCTGGGGATACCCCCAAAGAACCCATTCTGGCTTATTGCCTTTCCCATAGCGACTCAATAGCTCTACGACCGCCACGACGACTCCGACAATGACAGCGGAGAAATAGATAATCAAGTATTCAAACATAATTGTCCTTGTCATCATCTCTTGAAATTGATATCTAACCGCTTACCCGCTTTCTCGAACGCATCGACTTCCCAATCACTGAACTGCTGAGTTTTGTTGTGACTTAGAAGCCCGCGGTATTTGTTACCACGCATCGCACCATAAGGAGTTTTCGGCGGCGTTACGAGCCGAAAAAACCTTAATTGAGCAATGCGCATACCTGGATAAAGGATGATCGTTGAATGTCCGCAGTTCGCTATTTCAAGTGTTAAGCAGCCATCGAATCCGGCCTCGACCAAGTTCGCGGTCATATGCACCTGCAAGCCGAGCCGGGCAAAGCTGGAACGCCCTTCTATCTGAGCGGCAACAGCATCCGGCAACTTAATGTATTCCCGCGTGTGCCCAAGAAGAAACTGACCTGGCCCAATAGAAATGCTCTTGAGAAAATCGACGTCCATTTCCATCGAATCTGTCTCGTCGCCGTTGCCTCGATGAAGCGGATTTATCGATCCTTGTACATTTGAAAAAAAGATCTCGAAGTTATGGCCAAGCCTCAAATCGATAACGCTTCCACTCACTTGTCGTTCGGAATCGATTAACGGAATTACTCGCAATTCTCCTGACACGAGTAGCTCGCTAATTTGAATATCGGAGAGGAGACCTGGTGCGTCAGAGGGTTTAGGTAATGCGCCAACGACTTCGGTTGCCTTCTGAGGCAACTTCGCCTTCTCATTGAGCTTCGCGCTCTCATCGAGTATGCGGAACCACTCAACCATTTGAAGCGATCGTTTCAGGCTCTCGTCCGCGCGATCAACTTTTGTCTTTAACGCATCCACCAGAAACTTGATGGATCTATCATCACT
This sequence comes from Sulfuricella sp., assembly GCA_030691435.1. Lineage (GTDB taxonomy): Bacteria > Pseudomonadota > Gammaproteobacteria > Burkholderiales > Sulfuricellaceae > Sulfuricella. The sequence continues at coordinate 3,997 of JAUYEK010000082.1, forward strand.
AGCCTTCCATTCATCGACAACCCCAAGAAAATCGAACTTGTACGCTTCGCAGCGATGCATCCATCCGGCGAGCATGATTTCGGCTGGTGTAGCCGCCCTCTGAGAGTTGCCCCCTTGTTCTTCTACCGAAGGGATTGGCAAACCCTTTCCAAGATCCTTAACTAATGTGTCCAAAGTATCGGATGAGATACTTGAGGTCTCGCGATACTTGTTTCTTGGGAACTCTTGGCTTAGAAAGTCTCGAAAAAGGTGGAGTAACTGAAACAGATTGCCGGAATTCTGATGGCCTATCGAAAACAATCGATAGATCCGTTTCTTTTCGTTCTCCATTGCCAGGAAAATTTTTGTCTTCGCTTCTGGATCCTCGGCGTCGAAACGAGACTCTGCAAATGCGAGAAGAAGCTTAAGCCTGAACCAAGCAGGTGGATATTTTGCCCCCTTCTTGGACGGCTCAGTTAGGTAGCACGGAATCCCAAAGAGGAAAGCATGCATTTGTGCAAAAAACGCCGATGGCCCTGCCCTTGTAATCGCGAAAGCATCGCACCAACACTCTTGCAGCCACGCCTGAAGTTCAACCGTAAGGGTTTGCTCGTCTTGACTGCTGGAACAAGGTGAAATCCACTCCAATGCTTTTAATTTACGCTGTAGTCCTATCTGCGTACAAAATCTCACCCACAGACTTTCCGGACTGATATGAAAATGACCGACTTCATGCAATAACGAGGACCATCTACACGGGTTCCCAAGATCGATTCGTGGCAAGGAAACATAGCCGATATTCGTGTAAGGCTGCGGGGTTGATGTTTCCTCAACAAGGTGCTTTTCTGCAAAGTCAGCTAGGTTACCCAGAATTGCTTGCGCGGCCTCACGTTCGATCTTTTCTGCCTCCGGGTTCAAGAACAAGTAACGATCATGGGCTTGGTCGCCAAGCGCTTCACTCGCGAACACCTCAGGTAGCCCACCAAATTCCGCTGCGCCTTCCGCGTCCGGGCTACTAAGCAACGTCTGACGCAGATAGCTGACCAATTCAATGGGTTCGTGAGGCCTTGGTACTGCGACCAATACTCTGGTATGGATAAGAGCGAGTCGATTTAGAGATGCAAGCAAATGCGCCAAATTTTTTTCAGCGCTGGATGACTCAGATATCCCGCTTAATATCTCCTCAATTTGTGCAAGTAATAGGTGTTGCGCTTCTTTGGCGATCTTGAGTTGAGCCGTTGTTCGCGCGCCAGGACGAGACGCAATGCGACACGACCGTTCAACGTGGCTATATAAACGAATCGCCCGCTCCAATACTTCAAACAGGAGCAAAGAAGCATCATCACGTTGCGAGTTCATTGCTTGCACCTGGAAAGACATATTCTGTTTCTGGATGTTCTGTGCCAGCGGTTGCATTCTGGTCATAGACTTCGATACGTATATCGATTCCATGCGTTTCGCAATATCTGTTGATCAAAGTCACGACTGTGACTAAATCATCATTTGTACCGCTGGATACCTCATCAGATATTTGAAAGAACACTCCTGCCATTGGCTCGATTGCTCCGAAATCGATGCTGGTCATGATTCTCAAGAGTTTTTTCCCCTTGGTGTCCATGGAGGCAACTCTAAGTAAGCGCAACGCTTGATCAAGATATAGGGAAGAGTGTTGATACAAGAGATAGCATTGTCGAAGATCGAGCGTAACGCAGGAAATATTGGCTTGTTGCTTGGCGGCAATCGCTTTACCCAATTCCAAAGAGCTTTCGAATTCATCAAGATCAATAAAGCCATCTGAAAACGCGCTAATCCGGATTTCCCGATTGAGCCGTTCCTTCATCGAGAATACTCCAACTCACCGAAAAACATCAGCAACGAAGGGGAGCAAGTATTAATCCCGAACCTCCGTATTTCGGCATGGCTATAAGGTGACGAAAGTTGCGTCAATATCCACATGCTGTCTGCCTCTTTGAGTGATAGCCGAATTCCACATTTCCTCGAACCTTCGACGATGTACATCAACCCAAGTCCAAAATTTACGCCATTGCCACTCTTCGTCGAATGACCTGGTTGTAGCGCCCAATGTAATATGTCCGAGAAGGCACCATTTTGAGACAAACGAATTAAATGCTTAGTTTTTTCAGATGATAGCTCATTTTCGATGGCATCAAGACTTTCGGTCCGGCCTGATTGAGTGGCTAAAGTCTTAATATGATGTCGCACTGTTCGACTGATACCTTCCCCGGTATCACAATATGAAAAAGCAAACTTCCCTTTGCGCGCGCTGCTTTCAATAAATGAGAGCCCAAGCAATGCAGGTCGCCCTGAGTGATCGAAAGTGTTTTTTACCATCTCAAGCAAGATTATCATGACCTGCTCATGGACAAATCGGCGAGCCTCATCCCTGTTAAGAAAGTTCTTAATCTCCCTCTTGGCGTAAGAAATCAATTGATCTCGATCACCTTGCCCCGGCCTAATGCTGACGACCGTTTCCCAATGAAAAAGTTGCTCATCCAATAAGCATTTCTGAGCTGACGCGGGCACATCGTCGATCTGGTCAAAAAGTCTCTGTTCTAAGCTAAGTTCTAGGCCGAGTCGGGCAAGGTGCATCTTCAACCCCAAGGATTCAAGCGTCGACGCAACCGCTCTTGACGTCGGCATATCGATAGTGATAGTAGCATCGGAGACCATGGAACGCGCCTGAACTACCCGTGCTAAAAATATTGACAATCCGATAGCATCTACTTGATGAACTTGAGAAAAATCCAAGTTTAGCCGAGCAAATTTGCCTTGAGGCAATGTATCATGCGCCTTCAACAAAGGGTTCAGCCCGACAAGTTCAGACCAGGCCTTTATCTGATATGGCTTAGATATTATGCCTTTTGCCATTTTTCAACTTTCGGATCGTTAATTCATGCTACATAAGCGCTTTCATCTCCTCGTCGTATGAACAGGGAGACCGCAGTCCATTTACTATTATTCCACGTAACCGTTGTCATATCACTGTTTATATGACGGAAGAAAATTACAGCCCACCCTTTATTACTCCAGTTTGGCTCGCAATTTGATCCGATTACGATGATTTGACCTTGAAACCCCGCCCCGCACAAGGGGGTAACACGGGGACTACAAATACATTCTGCTAACCGTGCTTGATCCAGTCAACGACCGTAAGCTTGGGGACACGATTAAACTCCCGCGTATTATTTGTGACCAGCGCTACGCCCAAACTTAGCGCATGCGCGGCTATCATGGTATCCAGCGGGCCTATGGGAGCGCCCTGTTTTTCCAGCGCCGCACGCAGTACCCCATAAGCGACCGTTGCCTGCTCATCGA
>JAUYEK010000084.1 GCA_030691435.1 Sulfuricella sp.
GAAGAGGCGGACCCGTCCAGCGCGGCGGATTTTATTACCGACTTGGGTAAAATCCAGACCGCCGCCAAACGGCTGCTCGACCTGATCGACGGCACCACCATGGAGTCTTCGCAAACTGGGGAGGGGGGGGCGTCGCCGCCGCCCCATGCCGCGGTACGCGAATCGACTAGGGCTACCCTGCAGGCGGAACAATGCGGTTTCCTATTGGTGGTGGATGACAACGACGCCACCCGGGACCTGCTGTCGCGGCGCTTGGAACGCTTGGGCCACCGGGTTGCCATGGCCGCCGATGGACGCCAGGCATTGGCGGCCATGGCGAGTACTTCGTTCGACCTGGTTCTGCTCGACGTCATGATGCCGGAAATGGACGGCCACGAGACGCTGAAACGGATTAAATCGGACGATGCGCTACGTCATATCCCGGTCATCATGATTTCGGCGCTGGACGAGATAAGCAGCATCGTGCGCTGCATCGAAATGGGCGCGGAAGACTATATTCCCAAGCCCTTCGACCCGGTGTTGCTCAGGGCGCGCATCGGCGCCAGCCTGGAAAAGAAGCGCCTGCGCGACCAGGAAGTCGTCTACCGGCGTCAGATTGAGGAATATAACCTTCACCTGGAAGAACGGGTGAGGGAGCAGGTTGGCGTCATCACCCTGGCGCAAATGGGGACGATTTTTGCGCTGTCCCGGTTGGCCGAATCCCGCGACCCGGAAACCGGGGCTCACCTGGAGCGGATGCGCGAATATTGCAAACTGCTGGCGGTCGCCCTGGGCAAAACCAGCCGGCATGCCCAACTGGTCGATAACGACTACGTGGAAAATCTCTATATTGCCAGTCCGCTTCACGACATCGGCAAAGTCGGCATTCCCGACCATATCCTCCTCAAGCCCGGTCGTCTCACTGACGAAGAATTTACCATTATGAAAACCCACGCCGCTCGCGGGGCAGAAACGCTACGGGCGGTCAACCAGAAGAATAAGAACAATAGCTTTGTCCAAATCGGCATCGAAATCGCCGAAAGCCATCATGAAAAATGGGACGGCACGGGCTACCCTCATGGCTTGGCGGGCAGCGCCATTCCCTTGAGCGGCAGAATCCTCGCGCTGGCGGACGTGTACGATGCCCTGCGCTCAAAACGCTGCTACAAAGAATCTTTTCCCCACGAGAAATCCCGCGCTATCATCCTGGAAGGGAACGGCAAACACTTCGACCCGGATGTGGTCGCTTGTTTCCTGGAAATCGAGGCGGAATTCGAGTCCGTCTGGCGTGATCTGAACCTCGCCGACGAATAGCGCGACTGCTTTTAGAAAAGCGGGAAAATCCGCCGTTTTTTTGATCTAGGAATAACTCCACTTTCGCGCGGGAAGCGGCAACCCTAAGCTCGGCTTCGCCGAAGCGGCGAATCAAGCGGCCATCACTGCCCAATAGGCGCGGTGGAGGTTGACGCTGATTTCCCGCTCGACCGCCACCTCGATCAGATCAGGCCCGTCGTGCGCCAGCGCCAGCGCCAGCGCGGCATCGAAATCCGCGCCGTTCTCGACGCGCCGAAAATCCAGGCCGTACATCCGGGCGGCGTGGGAAAAATCCAGCTCGGTCGGGGTCAGCCAGCCACGCTCGAATTCCTCCAGCCCCGCTTGGGGCAAATAGCTGAAAATCCCGCCGCCGCCGTTGTTCAGCACGACAAAGGTGATGTTCAGCCCGCGCGCAGCCAGCAGGCCGTTCATGTCATGATAGAACGCCAGATCGCCCAACAGTGCAGCCACCGGTTTGCCCAGCGCGGCGGCCAAACCGAGCGCGGTGGAGACATTGCCGTCGATGCCGCTGGCACCGCGGTTGCCGACGATGCGTAGCGGCGCCTCGCCGCCTGCGGCAAAGCTGTCGAGATCGCGGATCGCCATGGAATTGCCGCTGAACAGACAGCCCCCCGCAAGCTGATACAGCAGGGATTCCACCACCTCAGCCTCGATCGGTTTCGCAGCGGCTTGCGTCAATGCGTCAATGCGGCGCTCCTGCGCGATGAAATCCTCCAGCCAGGCAACGGGCGCCGAAAGCGGTCGCGCCGCGACCAGGGCTGCGCATACCGCATCGGCGTCGGCGCGCAGCAGGTGGGTGGTTAGATGCAGCGGATCGGGCCAGCGCCCGTGAGATTCCACCAGGAAATGCGTAGCCTCGGCGCAGGCCGCCAGGGTGTTCTGCAACTGCTTGGACACCGGCATGGCGCCGAAGCGCAGCACCCATTCCGGACTATGGGCTTCAGTAAAGCCGGTACGTCGCAGGAAGGCGTCGTAACGGCTGAAAAACCGGGAACGATCATGCGCGCCGAAACGCAGATTGGACAGCGGATCGGCCAGCACCGGGCAGGCCAGTTGCTCGGCGAGCTGTGCCAGCGCAGCGGGAAAGCCGTCCTGATAGAACCCCTCACCGCACACGATCAGCCCCGGCCTGCCGGACAGCTCTGTTGCCCAACGGGCGATTTCATCCGCTGGCGGCAGCATGGCCGGGTAGCTTACTGTCTTGGGCATGGCGGCCACTTCATATTCCGGCAAGGCGCCAGAAGGCACCAGCGGCTCGCGCAGCGGCACATTGATGTGCACCGGGCCGGGCAGCGGCCAGCGGCTTTGGTCCACCGCGCGAGCCGCCAGCCAGCCCAGATTTTGCAGCGCTACCGTCGTCGTTTCCACCAGCGGCAATTCGTGGCTGGCGCGCACCTGTCCACCGAACAGTTTGATCTGGTCGATGGCCTGATTGGCGCCGCAATCGCGCAGTTCCGGCGGTCGGTCGGCGGTCAGCAAAATCAAGGGAATCAAGCCGTGATTGGCTTCGATTACCGCGGGAAACCAGTTGGCCGGTGCCGAACCGGAAGTGCAGATGAGCGCGACCGGGCGGCGGTCAGCCTTGGACAGGCCGAGCGCAAAAAACCCCGCGCTGCGCTCATCCACCTGGATCCAGGCGCGCAGGCGCGGATGGCGCAGGCAAGCCAGCGCCAGCGGTGTCGAGCGCGAGCCGGGAGAAATCACGGCATGCCCCACTCCCGCCGCAACCAGGCCATCCACCAGCGCCATCGCCCAGCGCAGGTTGGCAGTGGCAACGTCGTTCATGCTCGCCCTTCCAGCGCGCGCAGCATGGCGTTGAGCTTGGCCTCGGTTTCTTCCAGTTCGGTGCGGGGATCGGAACCGGCGACGATGCCCGCACCGGCATACAGCTCCGCCTCGTTGCCATCCAGCCAGGCGCAGCGCAGCGCCACCGCAAACTCGCCGTCACCATCGTAGCCTATCCAGCCGGTAGCGCCGCTGTACCAGCCGCTCCGCGTTTCGCCATGTTGCGCCAGCCAGTCCAGCGCACGCCGGGCGGGAGCGCCGCCGATCGCCGGCGTGGGATGAAGTCGCTCGACCAGATTCAGCAAGCTCACGCCCGGGTCGGCACTACCCCGGATCACGCTGCGCAGGTGGCGCAGCTCCTGCAACTCGAACACCTTCGGACGGGCGGGGATTTGCAGGAATCCGCATACCGGCTCGAGGGCGCGGACAATCGCGTTCACTACCAGGCGGTGCTCGTGCAGGCTTTTTTCATCGTCCAGCCGCCCGGACTGCCAGTCGGTGCCCGCCAGGGCATCGCTCACCACTTGCCCGGCGGCAAGCGACACCAGCGACTCCGGCGTGGCGCCGAGCAACACGCCGCCAGGGAAGAAATGGGTAAAATGAATGCAGCCAGGATAGCGCGTCGCCAGCGCCGCCATCAGCGCGGCGGGAACAAACGGCTGAGTTGAACGGACGCGGATGCTGCGCGCGAGCACCACCTTGGCGAGTTCGCCGGCACGGATATCCGCCACTGCGCGAGCCACTCGTGCTAGCCAGACATCGTCGTCGGGTTGGCTGGAAAGCCGCTGCAGAAAAACGCTGGCCGGAGGGGGGGCTTCTCGATCCAAGGCCGCCACCACCTCGCTCGCCAGCGCCATCCAGCCGGCCAGCACCGTATCCGGCGAACCGCCCCGGTTGCAGGTGAAGGTCATGGCGCAAGCCTCCTCGCGACGCTGCACCAGCAGGGTCGGGATCGTCAAACGTGAATTAGGCACGTCTCCCGCTCCTTCCTGGCCGAAGGCAAAGCCGGCCAGAGCGGCCGGCTGGAATCCGATATTATCCGCATCCACCGCCTGCCACAGGCGGCGGTATTCAGCGAAGGCGGCATCCAACGCGCGGAAGCGGCCTTCGCCTTGTGCCTCGACGCTGGCCGCCACGCCCAGGCCGAGCAGGAAACGGCCATCTGCAGGCCGGGCCCAGTAGCTGCAATCGTGCAAGCCCTCGGGCAATCGGTCGAAGGCCAACTCCGGGGTCTCCAGAGTCAGGCTCAGCAATCCGCTGCCCCCGCCATGCCGGCGCAGCAAGCTGCCGAGGCGCGTTTCCAGGGCTTGCAGCAAGGAAGGGGAGCGGTGTGCCGGTTGTGCCATGATGTTCTGATTCTATCCCAGATTTCTCAGTTGATCGTACCCGTAGGAGCGGGCTTGCCCGCGATAG
>JAUYEK010000096.1 GCA_030691435.1 Sulfuricella sp.
GCATCAGGTGGCGCATCGCGCCCACGTCATCAACATGGCCGATGGCGCCGCTCTGCGCGCCCTGGTCGAGCAGGAAAAGCCGCACCTGATCGTGCCTGAGATCGAAGCCATCGCCACCGAGATGCTGGTCGAGATCGAGCGCGATGGACTGGCCGAGGTGATCCCCACTGCGCGCGCCGCGCAGCTGACCATGAACCGCGAGGGTATCCGCCGCCTGGCTGCGGAAACGCTGCAACTGCCGGTTTCGCCCTATGCCTTCGCCGATAGCCTGGAAGAACTTCAGGCGGCAATTGATGGAGGCATCGGCTATCCCTGCATCGTCAAGCCGGTGATGTCCTCTTCCGGCAAGGGACAGTCCCGGCTGGACAGTCCTGCCGATGTCGAAGCGGCGTGGGATTATGCCGCCAGCGGCAGCCGGGTGAACCAGGGGCGGGTGATCGTCGAGGGCTTCATCGACTTCGAGTACGAAATCACGCTGCTCACCGTGCGCGCGGTGGGTGCATCGGGCCAGGTGGAAACCTTTTTCTGCGAGCCGATCGGCCACGTTCAGGTCAAGGGCGATTACGTCGAAAGCTGGCAGCCGCAGCCGATGAGCGCCGCGGCGCTGTCCCGTTCGCGCGAAATCGCCAGGGCGGTGACGGACAATCTGGGCGGGCGCGGCATTTTCGGCGTGGAATTGTTCGTCAAGGGCGACCATGTGTGGTTTTCCGAAGTCAGCCCGCGCCCGCACGATACCGGCATGGTAACGATGTGCAGCCAGATCCAGAGTGAATTCGATCTTCATGCCCGCGCTATCTTCGGCCTGCCGGTGGACACACGCCTGCGGGCGCCCGGCGCCAGCGCAGTGATTTATGGCGGCTTGGAAGCCGCAGGCATTGCCTTTGAAGGCGTGGCGGAAGCCTTGGCCGTGCCGCAGAGCGATCTGCGCCTGTTCGGCAAGCCGGAAAGTTTTACCCGCCGCCGCATGGGCGTGGCGCTCGCCAACGGCAAGGATGTGGATGAGGCGCGCGGTCGAGCCAAGCTCGTGGCGAGCAAAGTCAGGCCGGTGCGTGGCTAGAGACGGACTGAACAAATCCAGTGCTCCCTCCCCCTTGATGGGGGAGGGCTGGGGAGAGGGTGATAAATCAATGCGTTCCCCCTCTCCCCAGCCCTCTCCCGCAAGGGGAGAGGGGGTTAATCAGTGCTTCCTTGGCAGCCAGTCAACAAGGAGGGTTGCCACACCCTGAAAGTGACAAAACCGTAACCCATCGTGCTCTGGCAAGTATCTATAATCCAAACCGTAATATTTGCCGGAGAGAAAAAATGAAAATCTTGATGTTGTTGGCGATGGGCGTGCTGGTGGTTTCTGCAACTACAGCGAAAGCCATGGATAGTGACGCGATTCTGGGTGGGGCGCTTGGCGGCGGAGCGGGTGCCGCAATTGGTTCGGCCGTGGGTGGGCGCGATGGCGCAATTATCGGCGGCGCTGTTGGCGGTGCGGCGGGCGTCGCGGTGGCAACGTCTGATCGCAAACGTGAAACCGTGAGGGTGAGAAAGGAAGTCGTGTATGTCCAGGATGACCATGATCATCGCGACAATGGCCGGCATCTCGGCCACTACAAGAATAAACACAAAAAGCATAACCGCCACGACGATTAAGTCGGGGTAGATGAAAAAAAAGGCGCTCAGTTTCGAGCGCCTTTTTTCATGGTGTTACCAGCCAGGATTACCTGCCGCGGCTGACGGGACGTCCCGTTCCGGTAGCGCTCTTGTTCGGGCCGCCGCGTCCTGCATAGCCTTCGCGGTTGCCATTAGGGCGACCTTCATAGCCGGGACGACGGTCATTATTGCCGAATCCGGGACGCTTGCCAGAAGGGCTGGGCGCGCCGGAGCGCATCGGCCGTTTTGCCTCGAATCCGGGAACGACATGCGGGGTGATGGCGTGGCCGGTGAAGCGCTCGATCTTCTTCAGGTTCATCACGTCCTTGCCGGAGGCGAAGGATACCGCGATGCCCTGGCTGCCGGCACGGCCGGTGCGGCCGATGCGGTGAACGTAGTCCTCGGCGAACTTGGGCAGGTCGAAGTTGATGACGTGGCTGATGCCGGCCACGTCAAGTCCGCGCGCCGCCACGTCGGTGGCGACCAGTACTTTGATGGCGCCACTGCGCATGCGGGTGAGGGTGCGGTTGCGCGCGCCCTGGTTCATGTCGCCGTGCAGTGCCGCAGCCTGATGGCCCAGTGCGAACAGGTCTTCAGCCAGCATGTCGGCATCGCGCTTGGTGGAGGTGAACACGATGGCCTGTTTGACATCGATGTCGGTCAGCAGATGCTGCAACAGGCGGTTTTTGTGCGCCATGTCGTCGACGATGTGCAGACGCTGCTCGATATTCTCGTGCTTGGCCTGTTGAGCGGTCATCTGGATGCGCTTTGGATCTTTCAGCAAACGCTTGGCCAGGGTTGCGATGGTGCCTTCCAGCGTAGCCGAGAAGAGCAGAGTCTGGCGGCTGGCCGGGGTGGCGGCGGCAATTTTTTCGACGTCGTCGATGAAGCCCATGTCCAGCATGCGGTCGGCTTCGTCCAGCACCAACATTTCCAGGCGTGAGAAATCGATGCGGCCACGATCGAGATGGTCGATCAGGCGGCCCGGCGTGGCGACGAGGATGTCCACCGGCTGCGACAGCAGCTTGTTTTGCAGCGGGTAGGGCATGCCGCCGAGGATGCTGACGGTTTTGACGCGCAGGAATTTGCTGTACTTGCGCGCTGCGTCGTTAACTTGGTTTGCCAGCTCGCGTGTCGGTGTCAGCACCAGTATGCGCGGGCCTTTGCTTTTGCTCTGCGAAGGTTCGGTCAGATATTGAAGCGCAGGCAGGATGAAGGCGGCAGTTTTGCCGGTTCCGGTTTGTGCCGAAGCCATCAGGTCGTGGCCGGCGAGGACTTCGGGAATGGCTTCTGCCTGGATCGGGGTGGGGCTGGTGTAGCCGCTCTCGGCGATCGCTTGCAGGATGGAGGGATGCAGATTCAGTTTTTCAAAAGACACGTGTATTTCCTTAAGTTTAAGGTAAAAATAACGCGCAGCAGGCAATAAGCAGGGGTGACCCGATTGACAAGGGGTCAAGTACCAAACACCACGCGGCGCTAAAACATCGTCGCTAACCGGGGTGAAATCGTACTCAGGAAAATTCTGAGAAGGAAGGGTCAGGAGCGATGAACCAAGGCTGAAAGATATTGCTTCAGCCAAGCGGCGCATTATACGGAGATTTTCCAGAAAAGCCAGATATTTATGCTACAATCGCTGACTTTTTTACATAGCAGGAATCAATACATGTCACGCGCCCAACGCAACATCGCTATCATCGCCCACGTCGACCACGGCAAGACCACGCTGGTGGACAAGCTGCTGCATCAGGCCGGCACTTTCGCCTCGCACCAGCATATCGCCGAACGGGTGATGGACAGCAACGATCAGGAAAAGGAGCGTGGCATCACCATTCTCGCCAAGAACACTTCGGTGGAATATGAGGGCGTCCACATCAATATCGTCGATACCCCCGGCCACGCGGACTTCGGCGGCGAGGTAGAACGGGTGCTGGGCATGGTGGACGGCGTGTTGCTGCTGGTGGACGCAGTCGAAGGCCCGATGCCGCAAACCCGCTTCGTGACCAAGAAGGCGCTTGCGCTGGGTCTCAAGCCGATTGTCGTGGTCAACAAGATCGATCGTCCCGGCGCGCGCCCGGACTGGGTCGTCAACCAGACCTTCGAACTGTTCGACAAGCTGGGCGCAACCGATGACCAGCTCGATTTCCCGGTCGTGTACGCTTCCGCGATCAACGGCTACGCCATGCTTGAAGCGGATAAGCCTTGCGACAACATGCGCGCCCTGTTCGATACTGTTCTAAAACATGTGGAGCCGCCGAAGGGTGATGTGGATGCTCCGCTGCAGCTACAGATTGCCGCACTGGACTATTCCAGCTTCGTCGGTCGCATCGGCATCGGCCGCATCGCCAACGGCCGCATCAAGCCGGGCCAGCAGGTTGTCGTGATGAACGGACCGGATGGCGCCCCGAAAAATGCCAAGATCAACCAGGTGATGGGATTCCACGGTCTGGAGCGCGTCCAACTGGATGAAGCGCAGGCCGGGGATATCATCCTGATTACCGGAATTGAAGAAGTGGGCATCGGCGTCACCATCTGCGATAAGGAAAACCCTCAGCCGCTGCCGCTGCTGCTGGTGGATGAGCCGACGCTGAACATGAACTTCCGGGTGA
>JAUYEK010000103.1 GCA_030691435.1 Sulfuricella sp.
CAACAGCAGCAGCAACAGCACGTGAGACGCCTGCTGCCACAAGGTGAAGCGCTGAATACGCCGGTGCAGCACAATCGCAGCATAGATGCCGAGGGTGTAAGCAAAAGCATGCTGCCCCAAAATCACCCCATCACCGACATCCATCAGCAGTCCGGCGATCCAGGCCGCGGCGAACCCCAATTTTCGCGGTTCCCGGATAGCCCAGAACAGGAGTACCAGGGCGACGAAATCCGGACGAAACGACAGTGCCAGCCCGTGCCAGGGCAACAGGTTGAGCAGTAACCCGCTCACCAGCGTCAGCAAGATAAATTTTCTGCTGGCGGGCTTGAGCAGCTCCGGCGCTCCGGGGTAATGCATGTCTAGGGCCTGTTCTTTCTCAAAATGGGTTCCTCGCCGCCAGTCGTTCCCGCAGCAGCAGGGTCGGTGGGCTCAGGCTTCTGGAACCGCCGCACCTCGCCGATCAGAATTAAAATCTGCTTGTGGCGGTTCACGCCCGCGCTCGGGGTGCACGTAATCTTGGCAAAAGCGGCATTGCGCTCGATTTTTGTCACCACCGCCACCGGCAACCCGGCGGGATAAACACCATCGATACCGGAGGTAACCAGGGTGTCGCCGTTCTGGACATCTGCATTGGCCGCCATGAAAGGAAGCTCCAGCGCGCCATCCTGGCCATGGCCGAATGCGATGGCACGGGCGCCGTTACGCACGATTTCCACCGGAATTGCCTGATCCTTGTCGGTAAGCAGGGTGATCTCGCTGCTGAACGGATAGACCTGGGTGACCTGGCCGATTACGCCAATATCGTCGAGTGCCGGTTGCCCGGCCTGGATTTTGTGGTTCGAGCCCTTGTTTACGGTGATTTTCTGGGAAAACGGATCGCGCCCGGTATACACGATTTCAACTGCCGCCACGCTTTCGCCGCGCTGCTGCTGAACACCGAGAATGTTTCGGAGATGAGCATTCTCCGCTTGCATCGCTTGCATCCGCTGCAATTGCGCCGCCTGCACCAGCTGTCGCTGCCTGAGCATGGCGTTCTCGTTTTGCAGGCGCGCCTGGGTAACGAAAAAGTTGCCGGTCCGGTCGAGAAGTTCAGCGGGGGTCATGGCCAGACGCTGCAGCGGAGCGACAGCTACCGAAATAATTTGGCGCAGCGAATCCAGTGCGTTCAGACGGGCATCCAACACCATGAGCACCAGGGAAATCGAGGCGAAAAAGACGAAGCGCGCCAGCGGGCTGGGGCCAAGCTTGAAAAAGGGCGGTGCCTGATGTTCCATTCAGTCCGTAGGGTGGGCACGTCTTTGTGCCCACCCGGTCAATGGAGTTATTTACGCGT
>JAUYEK010000106.1 GCA_030691435.1 Sulfuricella sp.
GTATCATGCTACCCCCCCCCCCCCCCCACCACCACACCACAGAGAAAGGCGGGGCATGAGCGCATGGATCACCGTTCCGCCTCCGGTTGCATCGCTCACCGACAGTGTTCCGCCCAGGTTCCAGGCGCGTTCGATCATGCCGCGGAGTCCATGCGAAAGCGGGTTCAATACTTTGTCCTCTGAAATGACCACGCCATTATCCGAGCTTCCCCCATCAAGGCTATCCACCCATCCCATCCTTCCGTTTCTTGCCGTGAGTGCGCTTTACTTTACTCGCTGTCGATAGCCCGGACAAGATTCAGCCGCAAAAAAGCATAAAACATACACGAGCATTCCAATGGACATCTGGGTTAAAGATAAGGCACAAAGATAAAAAAAGCCCGCCGGGCGGTACCTAGGCGGGCTTTTTTTGTGAATTTTGTGCTTTTTTGCGGCTATTTTTTCAGCGTTCGCTTTTTTCCAGCTTTTCCTTCTTGATGCTGATATCCGCCTTCTGCTTCAGGCTCGCCAGGTAGGCCGAAGAGTATTCCTGTGCAAATGCCTGCCGCAACTGGCTGGCGTAGGATTTCTTTTTCGCCGGGTCGATTGCGCCGGGCTCGACAACCTTGCTGACCTTGATCAGGAGATACCCGCCCTTGGGGTTCTCGATACCCGTATAGGCCGGCAGTTTGCCCGTATCCGCCCGGAAAATCTGGCTCAACGCATCCTTGCCCATGCTGGAGGCATTTTCACGGTTGATCAGGATAGTCGCGCCCCATTTCAAATCGGCAACCGCACCCCCTTTCTGCAGGCTGGCCAGCGCATCCTTGCCCTGCTTCACCGCCATGGCATTGCCCTGTTCGTGTAGCAGGCGCTTGGCCAGTTCCGTGTGCAGATCCTCGAACGGCTTATAGCTGGCCGCCTTGTGTTCCGCTACGCGCGCGGCCACCAGCGTATTCGGCGCAACCTCGACCGCTTCAGTGTTGCGCTTGAGCTTGAGCGCATCCTCTGAAAAAACCGCCTGCAACAGCTTGGGATGCTTCAGCAGGGCCATGTCCGTCCCTTTTTTGCTGATCCACGGGCTGGACTGAATCTTTAATTTCAGCGCGTCAGCCACTGGTTTGAGGCTGTCAGGCTGCTCGTAAACCGTGTTGCTGAAAGTTTCTGCCAGCTCGGCGAATTTCTTGACCGCCTTGTGTTTCTTCAATTCCGGCGCGATTTCTCCCCTGACTTCATCGAGGCTGCGAGCGCCGCCCTGCCTGATCGCTGTCAATTTGATGATATGGAAACCGAAATCGGACTGAACCAGGGCGGAGATTTCTCCACCCTTCATGCCAAACGCGGCATCCTCAAACGGCTTGACCATCGCACCGCGCGCGAAAAAACCCAGATCTCCGCCTTTGGCAGCGGAACCCGGATCCTTGGAGTGCTGTTTGGCGATATCCTCGAACTTTGCCGGGTTCTGTTTGATTTCTTTCAGAATCCGCTCCGCTTGAGTGCGTTCGGCAATCAGGATATGACTCGCTCTGCGTTGCTCCGGTTCATTGTATTGGGCGCTATGCTCGTCATAATACTTTTTTACTTCTTCATCGCTGGCAACCATCTGCTGCCGCAGCTCATCCGCCGACAAGACCACGTAATCAAGCCGAGCCTGCTCGGGAACAAGGAATTCCTCGCGGTGTTTGTCATAGTAGGCCTTGATGCCGGCGGGATCCACTTTCAGCTGAATCATGTATTGCTCGGGCGTCAGCATCGCCTGGCTGATTTCACGCTGCTGCTCGGCCAGCCGTGCAACCATTTCCTCCGAGGCGCGCGGCACGGCAACGCCATGGGACAGCCCTTCGAACAGCTGTTGAATCACCAGGTTCTGGCGCAAACGGCTCTCGAAAACCGCGGGGGTCATGTCCTGGGCGCGGATCATGGATTCATATCGGGCTTGGGAAAACTTGCCGTCCTGCTGGAATTCCGGGATCTCGGCAATAATCGAGGCGAGCAGCGTATCGGGCAGATTAAACCCGACGCGGTTAGCCTCCATGGCCAGCAAGCGCTGCTGAACCAGTCCATCCAGGACGGACTGGCGGACTTCAGGACGATCCAGCATGGCCGGATCAAAGCGCTCGCCCATCGCGCCACGCATCCGTTCCTGCTGTTCCTTTAAAGTCCTGCTGAATTCCTGCCGGGTGATTTCCTGGCCATTCACCTCGGCCAGGATATCTGCCTTGTCGCCATCGCGTATGTAGGAGTCGACACCCCACAGCGCAAAGGGAATAGTAATCAGGCCAATGATGATCTTGGCGATCAGGCCTTGGGCGCGATCTCGAATGATTTCCAGCATCACGAACACCTCGGATACATAGCGGGAAGCACAAAAAAAATGGGCGAAACAGCGTTCGCCCATGTATGGCGGAGTGGACGGGACTCGAACCCGCGACCCCCGGCGTGACAGGCCGGTATTCTAACCGACTGAACTACCACTCCATAATACCTAAATACTTCAAAACTTAATGGTGGGTGCTGACGGGGTCGAACCGCCGACATTCGCCTTGTAAGGGCGACGCTCTACCAACTGAGCTAAGCACCCGAAGTCCGCTAGTTTACAGCATCCTTCAGCGCTTTGCCAGAACGGAACTTCGGCACTTTAGCTGCCTTGATCTTGATGGTTGCGCCGGTGCGAGGATTGCGGCCATTGCGGGCGGCGCGTTTGCCGACGTAGAACGTGCCAAAACCAACCAGGGTAACCATGTCACCCTTTTTCAGCGCGACTTTAACGGCACCAATAGTAGCGTCCAGAGCACGGCCAGCA